>WAKA01000218.1 GCA_015523565.1 Candidatus Heimdallarchaeota archaeon
AAAATAGACCATTTAAGCGTTTGGTTCCTATAAAGACATACAACCTTTTGATTCGTGAAGCCCAACCCAATGATGCTGAAAAGATGGTTGAATATGTGGATGCGGTCGCCTCTGAATCAGACTATCTTGCCTATGGTCCAGGAGACCTTGATCTTACTGTTGAAAGGGAGCGGGAAATAGTTGAAAACTATGCCAAAAGTGAAAATATGATATTTCTTGTTGGCTATATTGGTGATGAACTTGTTTCTATAGCAAATTTCGCCAGCAGTAAAAGGTCTCGATTGCGGCATCGTGGCGAGCTTGGAATGTCTGTACGGAAGAAGTACTGGAGGCATGGTATTGGACAGGCAATGTTGCAAGCCTTGATTGATTGGGCAAAAGGGACGGGAATCATCCGGAAAATAGATCTGGAGGTCATTTCCAGCAATGTTCCTGCAATACGGCTTTATGAGAAACTAGGGTTTGTGAAGGAAGGAACAATTCGCCGGGCTCTTTTCATCAATGGTCAATTTGTGGATACACACATCATGGGACTCCTTATTGACTGAGAATATAAGCTGGAGACAAAACAGGAGAATCATGTTGAAACAGATATGGGAGAATGTTGTGTTTATCGTGAATGGGGTTAATGGAAGTGCTCTAAAGCTTCCACGAATCACATCAGATCATCCAGCAAATTGTCCTCCCAATCCCACCAATCATTGCCTTCTAAGCCCCGTCAAATTTCTCTGCAACTTGCAGGATACCCTCACGATATGTTGGATATGTTGGGTGCCATCCCATGATTTTCTTGAACCGATCATTGGAAACCTGAAGGGATGAGGTGAGGAAATTAAGTGCATATTTCCCAAAGATCAACCGGATCATTATCCCTGGAACTTTCCGAATGGCTCTTTTTCCAAATTGACTACGTGCATGTTCTACAAATGTTCTGCTATTCACAGGCAAATCATCGACGACATTGAAGATTTGATTTTCCGCCGGACTGGGATTAGAAATCACAGCATGAATTGAAGAGACTGCATCATCCACATGAATAAGACTCCAATAGGGGTTCTCTCCCCAGACATGAGCAAAGTTTCCATCCCTTATGTCCTGCATGTTGGTTGAATCATGGCTGTAAAACCATCCAAACCTTAAAACTGTAAAACTGAGATTTAAGTCTCTTGCCCTATTTGCAATCAATTCTTCCATGTGAACAGGATTATCCAGTATCTCCTGCCATTCTGCTGAAAGCTTGACTTTTGATGGAACTGGCACTGTCGGCACATCCGTGTCATCAACAGGATCATTTCGGTGTCCATACGCAAAAGTTACGCTTTGCTGAATGTAGTGTTTTATATTGTTTTTACTTGATGCCCACATCAGATTTTCAGCCCCCTCCATTCTTAAACGGGAATTCATCACCCAATCCTTGGGACTCGTCCTTGCCTTCTGTGGAATTGCCGTGGCAAGGTGGAGCACCATGTCAGACCCCTCAGTTGCCTTGACAAGGGATTCCCTATCGAAGAGATCCGCATCAACGGCATTTGCGCCCATCTGTTCGATCAATGCCTGTTAAAGAAAGGATTGAGACAAGCGGTATCCACTTTGTCATAAGACAGGGGATCTCTACCTGTAAACGAATGCATCCATTGCATACGAAATATCCATTGAGGGGAGACATTTAAAAGCAATGTCAATACATGCCTTGGTCTGTTTCTCATCTGAAATTGACGGATTCTATGGGATGTACACAAAAACCAATTAAACAGGAATTATAAAGCAAGATAGATGTTTATCGATACCCATATTGCTACCCTTTGGGCAATGCGAGAACAAGAGCGGACATTCACCAGCCGTTCAGAAAAAGGGCATGTGGATCTCCCAAGAGCACAGGAAGCAGATCTTCTCTGCGGTTTCTTCACAGGCTTTCCCACCGAAAGCCATTTCATAACGGAGAAAATGCTGGCGGAATGGCTGCGCTGGACAAGGGATCCTGAGAATAAACTGGTCAGGATACGAAATTTCAAAGACCTTGAGAGGCTTGAGGAAAGAAGAAAATCCCAAAGACAGTCTGAAAAGGAGATTGGGGCTGTTCTCTGCCTTGAAGGGGCGGCAGGCATTGATTCTGAATTGAACCTTCTAGAAATTTACTATGAGATAGGACTACGATCCATGGGACTCACTTGGAATGAGGAGAACCAGTTCGCCACAGGACAGGCACAGGGAAACGGGAGGGGGCTCACCGCCGAAGGCAGGAATCTTGTCGCAAGAATGGAGGAACTGGGCATCATTGTGGATGTCTCCCACCTGAATGATACCAGTTTCTGGAATCTCATGGATATCGTCACAAAACCAGTCATTGCCTCACATTCCAATGTCAGGGAACTCGCCAACCATCCCAGAAACCTCACCAAGGAAATGGTGGAAGCCATCCACTCAACAGGAGGAACCATTGGTATCAATTTTTACAAGGGATTCCTTGAAACCGATCCCGAAAAGGCGGACATCAACTCCATCATCCGAATGTTTGAAGCAGTCATAAATATCGCGGACACAAAGACAGCCCATATTGGTGCCGATCTTGACGGGTGCACACTCCCCCCCGACCTCAAGGACATAACCGATGTGCCGAAAGTGCTTGACAAAGTGAAGGAAGAGCTAAGCCTCACCAACCAAGACATGGAACGCATCAGGACAGGCAATGTAAAACGGGTCATGAGGCAAGTCTGGGAATAGATAAGAAAAATAACCAGAAGAACCAAGAGAGACAAACTATTACAATTGCTTTTCAAGGTCTTGAGTATGGTCTTGAAGCTTTATTGCCTCTTTGTTAAGCTCTTGCAGGGATTCAGCTATTTCTTTTGCGCTTGCGGAATTCTCCTCGGTGGATGCGGCAGTTTCCTCCGCAATTGCAGAAATATTCTGGATTTCGTTCACCAATCGATCAATGAAATCAAGCATCATTTGGGAGATGGTTCCAAGGCTTTCTTTTATGTCAACAGACATATCCTGCGCTTGGACAGAAAGCTTCCTTATGTTTTCCGCCACCACTGCAAATCCCCTACCGTAATCACCAGCGCGGGAAGCCTCAATCCCTGCATTCAAGGCAAGAATGTTTGTCTGTATAGACACCTCATCGATCCGTCTCATTGAGTTGTTGATTTGCTCAATCAATTTTGTAAACTCTCCTTCTCTTGACTTAAGGAGTTCAAAAACCTCATTGACAGTTTGGGCTTGATTGGATGCGCCTTCCGCGATATTTTGGCTGCTTGCAGATATCTCTTCCGCAGAGGCGGTCACTTCCTCGATATTTGTGACAAGAGTGGAAACAGTATCCGAAATCAGTTCCTGTGAATGCTTAATGGTTGATTGGTAAGTCAGGGCTGATTCCAGCGTTTGATTGAGGGTATCAACAATTTTCCTGAAGAATTTGTCATTCAGGAGAATTGGGTCGTTTATCCGCCATTCATAATCACGTTTCTTGAAATGTTCATCAAATACCACAATGTTCTTTTCCAATGGTTCAACCAATTTAAGGGTGGCAAGAAAGTTACCCATCCAAACGGGAACACCAATAACAACAGTAATCGCCAAAATCTGATAAAATTGAGAAGTAAGGGGTTCACCAGTGTCCAAACCTGCGGCACCCAAAATCATCCCGATTGTCAACCCCAGAAGCATGACAATGCTGAAGTACACAACCGTCTTGAACCTGTAGTCATCTGTTGAAATAAACGAAGTAAGTTTCGACAAAATGAGGATGATCACAACAACAAATGAGTTGACAGAAACCATTATCATGAAAAAACGTAACCAAGCGGATAGAGGAATGTCAAAGGCTTGGTCATACAGTGATGCATAAACCGCAATTCCGACCCAGAACAGCAAGAGTGAGAATGCCAAGACATGATAAAAACGGACGCGTTTCAAAAAAGTACTATTCATTGACAACATACATCACTTTCAACAATTTAAGTTTTTTGACGCCAATTTCTTCAATGAATGAAAGTCTCAGAGAGAACAATACGTCAAAATTTACAAAACCAATATGTGAAGAAGGGAAGTGGTTTGCAGTTATTTTACCCTTTTTTCACGAACAATCAAAACCCATGAATTCGAAGTGAAGTGTTAGTTTGGAGCAATGGTGTTTTTCACATCAACCATTTGAAAACAAGCAAATAAACCAGTTATTGCAGGCATTAATTACCCTCACATCAAGTTCTACATTTACATGCACCCATTTTTTAAGAACATCAGTTTATCGAGCAAAACTACCCCCTTGTGGTTTAAGTCAATTCATGAGGTCTTGGCAACAACTTGAAATATAAAGAACAATGATATATACATGTGGAAAACAACAAAGTGACCAGCAACGGTGTCCCTCACAAGCTCTACAAACATCACAACATCCACCCCAGCCAAATGCGAAAAGACAGCGACCTTACGATCACAAGAGTTGTTGAAAATCCAGTTAAGGCTTTTCGAGGACTGGGGAAGGGGATAGTGCCATCTAACCTACAGGACAGGTTAAGAGAAGAGTGGGAAGGATGAAAAACATTGGCACTAAGATAACAACTCAACTTTCCAGCCCTGTGTGCCATTCCAATCAGTCAAAATAACGATTTATTGAATGGCAGGTCTTAAAGTATTTAAACATCTGAGCAAACCAATACCCATGAGCATTGCCACTCCTCGTCCATTTGTGCTGAAGTCAATCAGAGTATCAAATTACAAAAGCATTGATGAACTTCATTTGGACTTGGAGAAGGTGAATGTTCTCATTGGTCGAAATGCAAGTGGGAAATCAAATATTGTGGATGTTTTGAAGTTCTTGAAAGATACCATCCAAGAGGGGATACAACCAACAGTGATGCGACATGGTGGAACTTTGGGAATACAAAACATTCTTTCCACCAAAAAGAAAACCACAATCCACCTTTCTGGAACTTTTGCACCAGGATTTCCAATCGATGCAACTCAAAGTATGGGGTTCCATTATGAACTCAATTTCATGGCACTTAAAACCAAAAAAACGGTCAGGATAACCAAAGAATTGCTTAAATTCATTGACCACACCACCAAAGAGATCAAAGTTGAATTTATTCGCAACAGTACAGGAAAAATCAGGGCAAAACGCAAGAAAATCCCAAGTATGCAACTTCCTCAAAATGTATCATTCCTTCAAGTCCCATTTGACACACCACTCCTGATGTTTCGGCAAGCCATTGAAGATATCGCAATCTTTAATTTCAACATTCAATGGATGAAAGAGGGCATCCCAATTGAAAGCACGATAGATTTGGAAGAAGACGGATCCAACTTGGCAAGTGTTGTCAGTTCAATCATAAAAGATGACAAGAGCAAGAGAAGGTTTTTACATTATGTCAATTATATCTTGGGTTTTGTCACTGATGTCAGCACACAAAATATCCTTGGATCATCCCACATCCTTGCAGTCAAGGAAAAATACAGCAAGGAATATCTTGTGACCGCACCTGCACTTTCAGAAGGGACGTTACACATAATTGGAATTATTGTTGCCATCAAATTTCAAAGTGCGTCTCTGGTCATTCTTGAAGAACCTGAACGATACATCCATCCCTCAATTCTCAAGAAAATCATGGCGATAATCTATGAGGAACAGGACAACAGGCAATTCCTGATCACGACCCATAGTCCAGAACTTATCGAGAACACATTTCCTGATAATGTGATACTGGTCGACAGGGATAAAAAAGGAAGAACAACCATTCACCATCCTGCAAATGATCAAACGGTTATCCAATTCATCGAAGATGGATTCACCCTTGCCGAGCTCATGGTTGACAATACGCTTTGAAAGGGGGGAATGCAATTCGACCACTTTTACAACTTCTTTTCTATGTTGAAGGCGATATTGATCAACTATTTGTCGAAAAAATAATTGCCCCCCAGATGAACATTGAACCTAGGGTTATCCCACTTAAAGCTAATTTTAAGTCTGGAAAACTGGCTTCGCGGAAAATCCGAAGTGCCCTCGAATCAAAAAGAAAAGGTTATGTCGATCTGATTATCCTCATTGATTCAGATGCAGACAATTATGGGAAATGGAATGAAGAAACAAAAAAACAACGTATCAACCAATTTTCTAAAGAAATGGGAATTAAGCCAAACCAATTTCAAGATTGTATATCATTCGCCGTAATTGAAATTGAAAGTTGGTACCTTGCAGGATTGGACATGAATGACAGAAAAAAACTTGGGTTCAAAAAGAGCACACCCATAACAGATCATATCTCCAAGCAACAGTTCCAAAGCATTTGCAACAAAAAAACCGACATCCCTCTCTACTCTGAAATCATCAAGCATTATAACATTCAAGAGGCAAGAAAAAACAATGCATCCTTCGACCAATTTATGAACCAGATAAAGGATTATCTTTCCTGAATGAAATTTTATAAGTCACACACATTCCCATAAGATTTCCCAGTCACCTTGATGCCCAACTTTCTTCTTGGAAGTACACCTATACCGCCCAACCTCATTATCACACTAAACCCATCCACAATAATATAAACCCTAACCACATGCAAGCTTTCTGAAGAAATCGATTGTTTGCCTCAATGTATCTTGGATGAAATTGACCAGATCATTAAGATTGACGATGGCAACAGTTTCAGGGTCAACGAAATGGATGGCGATAGGCGAATCATTTCTGACGCCAATGACATTCTTAACTCCGATTCTTCCAGAAGGTGCAAACCAGACTCCTGGCGGGGTGAGGAATGTGGCAAGCATTCTTATCTGGAGTCCCCTGAAGGCGGGATCTGCATCCTTCATGAGCTTGTCCATTAAGTACGGGTTCTGGTATCTTCCCACAAGGTGTTGATCGATTATCCGCACAATGTCCCCATATCCTTTCTGATCGATCATGTGGTTTTTCCTGAAGATATCAACAAACAGGGCATTTACCTCGCAGGGCATACCTCTCAGGAATTCGATATCTTGGGCACTCAATCCTGTTCGGAAGAATCGTGCATCACTGAGCCGGAATCCCTTCTGAACCTTTTCGAGGGGCAATCCCGTGAGTATTGCCACCCGCGTCAGGATTTTAGGAACCTGCTTGAATTTAAGGATTGGCTCTCTTGCCTGATCAAAACTGTCTGAGAGGATTGCATCGAGATACCATACAATCCTGTTGTTGTCGTTGATTTCAATTGCCCTTCCGTTCCTATGTATCATGCCAATGGGCGTTCGCCGTTTATTACGTCCACCAGCCTCATACAAGGCAATTGTTTCCCAAGAAATCGCATGAGCTCGTGCGATCCGATCAACCGTTTCAAGGGATTCCCTGTTGAGATAGTCATTGAGAATTCCAAAAGTGTAACTGAACCTTGTCTTGACAATGCCAAACCTTGCAAACTCGACAAGATACTGAAAATTCCCATCAGTAACGCCTTTTGAGTTGAATACCTCCCTGAGGAACTTGTTGAATTCAGTTATGGGCCTGGAATTCCCGTCCCTGAACCGGTAATAGAGGTGGAAATTCTCCCAAATCTTTTTCATGTTATCATACTTCGGCTCAAGAAGTGACTTGTCCAATCTCATAGAGAAGAACTGTGAGCCAATCGCCCTCACAGACCCATCCAAAACAGTGATCGGAAACCTGAGGAAATCCGCACCATTGTCAAACCGATAATTCTGATTTCTCCAAACCATGGACATAACAGTCCTGAAATTATCAAAATCATCAAGAGGGACATTGTTGAGATACCCCCCAGAATCGAGAGAAATTATTCCCAAAGGATCTGCCAAGGATGCAATCACCATCCCATAGCCATCAGGAAGCACCACTAGGCGTTTTGTACCCTCAAACCCAGCATGGGCAATGGCATCAACCACATCTGCCAGTTGGATATCCAATCCATTCTTAACGAGAAATTGAACATCTTTTTTGAAATCCATGAATCCCCTTCGCAACACTCTTTTGCCCAAAGTTGAAGGAACCCTTGAATTGTATGGCAAAGGTTCCTTGGCAGTGATTATGATCTCGTCATAGCGTACGGGACTTATGGTCGGGATTTTGACATATTCATCAATCTGCTTGAGGAAAAATTCGGAACCCCATGCCTCGATGACCTTTGACAGCATCATGTGCCTGCCATTGATGAACAAAGACGCGAGTCCAGACAAAGTTGTATTTTTTCCAGAAGGGTTCCCATTATAGGCACATTTTCTGGAAGAACCTGCATTTTTCAACAGCCTGTCAAGTATGATATGGCAGAAATAATTTTTCAGATGGGGAGGTTGCCTTTCAATCAGGAAATCCACAATTTCGGTTTTGTCTTTGTGACCCTCGACAATTCTGTCCACGAGAACCTTAAGTTCGGCAATGTCACAGATGTCCTCAACAGTAAGGGGCTTTGATCTTGCACCTGCCCTTTTATAGTCCGCGACGCTTTCCAAGTAATGCATAAGGGAACCTTTTCTCAATCCGCCAGAATTCCCCACCACAAAAAAGTCAAGGATTTCTGCGTCCGATAGCTTGAATGGGTTATCATCAGGGTTTACCTTATCAGCAATGTCAAAGCCGAAAACAAGCTGTTCATTATCCATTCTGAAATTCCGCGCATCCGGATGGAGGACTATTGAGGATCGTTTGGATGAATCAATGATCACAGGAACTGTGGGAGGATTTGAAGGATCAATGGGATAAGTGAGGATATGCCCATCCCTGCGGTTGCTGAAGCCAATCATTGCAGGATTGAACACAAAATGCTCACCTGTCAAGAAAAATTCCTCGACAACTGATGCATCGTAATATGCCTGCCGTATGCGCATGTGCGGAAGGAGGATTTCAGATATGATATCATGGATCAATCGTTGCTGTCCCGTATCATCCAAACCACTACCCAGAATTATCTCTTTGAGCCGATTGCCCAATCTTGTTTGGATTTCTTCAAAAGGATTGTCGCTTTCCAGGATCCGACGATATCCACCCTCATAGAACGCAGTGTCAGAGAAATCGAGTATCACATTCGGGTCCCAGTTATGCACTTGGAATGAGTTCACAACAGGCAACCCATCAAGAATCCCATATCTCCGCAAGACGGAGTTGATTTGCACAGCCGTGTTGACAAGCTCATCGGGATACGATGAAAAATCCCCCTTCCCGTGGTTACCATAGAAAAAAACGGTTTGAAACCTATTTTTGGAGGATGACTTATATTCCACCGAACACATCCTGAACCTGTTCGGTTCATGTCTGAGGAACGTCCCTATTATTTCCGCATCCCCTGCATCAAAGACATCAGGACTCAGCCCCTGCAGAAATCGGTCAATGAACTCGTCATCCATGTCCATGATGGCAAGCGAATCACTGCCATGGTTGTTCCACATCCGTGTCGCACTCAGGCGATAGGTTACACTCCCTATATAGGCATCAACAATGGCAAAGACATGCTTCTTCTGGAGCCTGTTCGGATCGAGGGGGCTGTTATCGGGCAGTATCCTACGGAACTTGTCCCTCATTCGCTTGAGAGTGCCATCAGGAATGTCATCAATTCTCCCACCCAAACCAATCTCAGAGAAATCAACGTTCCTCTTTCCAGCAGTGTCAAATAGCCAATGAGCAACATTGTCGAACCCCATGTTGTACAAGTTGTCGCCTGCAATAAACTCCGCTTGGATTATCCTTCCAAGGTCGTGGTTGATGATTGCCTGTGAGATGTGCTGTACCCGATCTGACAGCCTGCGACCATCACCATACCCCAAATCTGTATTTTCAAACAATTGCCGCACTGCATCCGCCATTTCAGAGAATCTTCGGGAATTGGGCGGAAGTTTCCTGAGTGGTTCCATATATTCAGAGGCATTGGGGAATGTTGCTTCAATAACCTTCCTGATGGGGATCAGCAGGTTCCTGTGGATATCCTCAAGATACCTGACATCGTCAGTGGAGAGAAGAAGTTGCACCAGCCTGTTGGTGGCGAAGGCAGTGGCATCGTCCCCGCAGTTTGCCGCAAAGAAGAGGAAACGACGGGTATAGATGTCGTCCACGGAGATCCCGAACTTCATGTAGTGAACGACAAAGGAAGCATCCATGAATCCCTTGAGAAAATCTTCCAGTTCCCGTTTAGAGACATGAAAATGAGGATACCGATTGATGAACCCCCTGCCATTTGTCCTTCCATACCCCTGCCTCTCATTGCAAACCATCACCTCTGCACCGCAGGGGAAAATCCGTACATCCATGAAATCCTTCACTGTCTGTGGAGTGGATCTCCCAAGCGCAAAAAGGGCAGAGCATTTGATGGGCATCAGAATGCCCGCATGAGAATCTGCAGGGACAGGGGAATCAGGCATCCCCTCATCAACAGATTCGCACACAGATTCGTTTTCATCCACATTATTCCAAATCAACTGCAATACCACCCTCTCCATTTTTGATAAGCTTTCGGAACATCAAAGGAAATAATGTTGACAAACCCCCCCGATTGCCTTGACAAATTGGGAACCTGTCACCGAGACCTACACATCATATACCAAAAAAATCCCCAAAAAAAGCTAAAATGGAAAAATACAACAAAAAACCTGTGTTCACAAAAAAACAGGAAGACGTCCAGAATTACTAAAAAACATCACCCACGTGCTGTGGAAAGCACCATCCCGAAAAAAATGAGCCATGCCAGATTTGAACTGGCGACCTCACGGTTATCAGCCGTGAAATATCACGCGGAACCAATGATAGATAAATTCATTATTTACGGTCAGTCCATAATTTGCATTCCAAAAGGGACATCAGCAGTTCAAGTTTTCCAGATAATGTTAAAATGTTTTGTTTAAGATAAAAGCAAGGAAATTCACATCCATCTGTTCCAACAATCCCGTTGGCTACAAGTTCTTGCATAGTAGGAACCATATAATCATTCCACCATTCCTTTTCGTCCTCAATATCCCCGCCATTATAATAATA
>WAKA01000219.1 GCA_015523565.1 Candidatus Heimdallarchaeota archaeon
CTATTTAATCTGTCTTCTTGATGAAGATCGGTATTTTAACTTCTGGCGGGGATACACCTGGAATGAATGCAGTCATACGGGGTATTGCCTTACGTGCCCGTGACTTGGGACATGAGGTGATTGGAATCAAATATGGCTGGAAAGGGCTGATGGAAGGTCTTTTCATGGAAATTCCGTATGATTATGATGAACTCCTTTCAAAAGGAGGCACTATTCTCTATTCAAGTCGAACCAACCCATACAAAAGGGAGGGTGGCGTAGAACAAATACGCGAAACGTTTGAAAAAAATGGATTGGATGCAGTCATTGCCATTGGTGGGGATGATACTTTAGGTGTTGCAAACAAGCTAACCCAAGAAGGTCTTCCCATGGTTGGAGTGCCAAAGACAATTGATAATGACCTTGATGCAACGGATTATACATTCGGTTTCAACACTGCTTATTCCATTGCCGCTGAATCCATCGACAAACTGAAAACTACTGCCAAATCTCATGGGCGTGTTTTGGTGGTGGAGGTAATGGGAAGGCACGCAGGGTGGCTGACCCTTTATGCGGGAGTTGCAGGTGGTGCTCATGCTATCTTAATTCCCGAATTTCCAATTAATTTGGAGGTGGTTGTCTCGATTGTAAAGAAAAGATATGAAAATCCAGACACCTCATGGGCGATAATCGCTGTTTCTGAAGGATATGAGTTTGACAAAAAAGACTTGGAGGGAATTGAGACTGATGAGTTTGGACATGTGCGGTTGGATAAGCTAAAAATTGGTGAACAGATTGCCGAGTACCTCTCAAAGGAGCATGGCTTTCCTGCAAGGGCTGTTGTTCTTGGTTACCTGCAGCGATCTGGTTCGCCCAATCCATATGATCGTATCCTTTCAACTAGATTGGGCATTACTGCCGCTGAGCTTGTCCATGAAAAGAAATTTGCAATGATGCCTTCCCTTCGTGGCACTAAGATAGTTCCTATTCCCTTGAGCGATGCTGTTGACAAACTGAAACTTGTGGACGAAGAGCATTGGTCTGTTGCCAAAAAACTAATGGGTCTTGGGTGAAGTTTTGTAATAGTGTTTCGTTTTAACCGCCACACCATTGTTTAATTCCATCATTGCATATCCTGGTTGTTGACTAGTTCCCACTGCAATTAGTTTCCCCTTCTCATCTGTAATCATCACCTCTGAATTCGGGAAAATATTCCCTGTAACCTTTTTGACATGTTTGTTGAACAGGGACTTTCCAATTGAAACAAATGGAACTGCCTCTTCAGTTGCCACTACGATGTTTGTTTTCAATCCATTGCTCAAAAGGAACTCTGCTCCTTCCAATGTTGGCAAATATCTCCCGTCCATGGGTCTTAAATGAAACAATATGCGTTTTCCTGAAATGATTTGGCTAATCCTTCCTGTCTTCCTTGAATGGACAACTTTCAGGTCTTCAATATCTGGTAGTTTGACACTTGGGAACTGAAACTTG
Source organism: Candidatus Heimdallarchaeota archaeon (assembly GCA_015523565.1). Taxonomy (GTDB): domain Archaea; phylum Asgardarchaeota; class Heimdallarchaeia; order Heimdallarchaeales; family Kariarchaeaceae; genus WAKA01. Next base: position 1,471 of record WAKA01000219.1, read on the forward strand.
ATCATAGTGTAAACCCTCTGCCGTTCAACATCAGTTGCAGGCTTTTCCTTACCCATATCTTTCATATCTTGATACCCTAAATAATCGTTGCTGTAAATCCTGAAAACAACATTATTATATTCCATGACTCAATTTTTGGTATGAGCGCAAGACGTAAGGCACGAAGGGCTGCAAAAAAACAGGCGGGAAATTTTCCTGGTGTTTCTCCAAAAAGCATGAAAAAAGCAATGGGTCAAATGGATATCAAAAACATTGAGAATGTCGAAGAGGTCATCATTCGTATCCCCTCTGGGGAGTTGGTGTTGAAAGACCCAGAAGTGCAGGTTGTCAAAATGGGTGGGCAGGAAATTTACACAATTTCTGCAAGTGGGACTGAACGAAGGTCACAACCCTCCAAAAACGATGACTTACCCCAATTTCAGGTTTCTGAGGACGATGTCCGTTTCATTGTAGAAAAGGCTGGGGTGTCTGAGGCAAAAGCTCGTGAGGCTCTTAAAAAATCCAAGGGTGATCTTGCCGCGGCATTGCTATCGGTCACTTAAGTTATTTCTTGGCAATGATCTAAAATATCTCCTTATATTCGTATTTTATCTTAGTTTTTTCATGGTTTTTTCACAATGTTCTCGTAATGATCGAATTACTTTAATATGTGAAGTTTTTATTTTTTATTTGCTATAGAAACAATACTGTGGCGGTGAACCATGAAAAAGAATATTACATATCTACTACTTGCTGTTCTTTTCATTGGTGCAATGTATGGTTCTGCAATCAGAACACTTGCCCATGAGGACGAAGAAGATGAGGGGGTATCTGGACTTGTCGTTAATGCAACAAAAGCTGACCTTTCTGCATTTACCGTTGATGGTGGTGAAGCGGACTGGGATGCTGCTAATGTCCCTAAATATCTTGTCACACTAAGGATGTTGAACAACAATGCTTCAACTCTCCAGGGCGAATTCAAAATCGCTTATAATGACACCCATCTTGCATTGCTTTTCATCATAGAAGACGATTATCAGGTGAACTTGACCTCTCCCAGACTTTCACCTGCCGTGGCTGTTGAATGGAAGATCGATGACGCCGCTGGTCCACACATGGGTGTAGATGGTGGTCAATCATTGGGAAAGGTTGACATCTGGCATTGGAAACTTCAGCACAATGCTACCTATCTCCACACCCCAAATCCCAATAGCGGTCGCAGTGGTAACGGTCTTGATGATGAATGGGCAACCTCTCCAACAAACAGGTATGATGATGCCAAGGAAAGTTCCCTCTATGGTGCTTGGAACTATAATTCTGAAGAAGGCGAATATGTTTTTGAATTTATGAGGCCTTTCACCACAAATGATGCAAATGACACCCAATTCAGTATGGACAAGGCTTTCTATATGAACTTGGCCTATTGGGATCCAAGTCAGTCTGAAACAGGTTGGTCTGGATCTGGTCACTATATCACTGTTCCTGACTACAATTGGATACAAATTAACATTGGAACTGTTGCCCCTGAACCCCAAGAATCATCTTCTGACTCTAGTCCTGCATTCCTGCTTTGGGCAACATTGGTGACTGTTGCCACCGTTGCAGTTCTCAAGAAGAAGAAATACTAGACTTTAGCTATTTCAAATATTATCTCATAATGTAATAATCCTGGTGAATACTTTTTCACCTTCATAATTTTTGTATTTTTTATATCGACATTTTGCTTCTTTATTATCGAAATATATTCTGATATTAACTCCTTTTTTTTTCTTGGCTTTCCAATTGGATGGATGTGTATTTTCCCCTCTTTTCCCAAGGCTTTCAATGCAACTCTTAAATGACTTTCATCGACCCCATGAAATCCCATGAAAATTCGATCTGCCCAGTCCTTTATGGTTATGTCTCTACAGTCCATATTGTGTGCATGTATTGCTGATTTACCATTTGCCTCTAATGTTTTGATCAAATATGAGTATGTTATGGGATCCTTTTCTACAAGAATGTATTCGACGTTTTTGTGTACAATTGGTTGCATGCTCAAGTTTCCAACTGCCGCAAACATATCCAGAAGCCGTTCTCCCTTTTCCACCTCTTTTGCAAGTCTTCTTCTCAATTCACTGTTTCCACCTGAGAATGTGACCTTGGCAATGTCCAGAATATATTTGACCCCATTTTCCTTATGTATGACCTCTGTTTTGGCTGTTCCTGCCAAATGTCTTAGGATTGGTCTCCTGTTTTCTCCACTTGTGCCTAGCTGTTGAAAAACTCCGTTACACCATTTGTACTTTGAGACTGCAATTTCTCCCACTTCTTTAGGGATCGGATGGGGATGGCGGAGTACCATCAGGTTTCCGATTCTCTTATAGCCCTTGGGTATCTGATATGGTAATAGATTGCTGTGTTGCAATACTGTCTCACGGAAGGTGGGCATGTCAATTCATTTATTTTCTCTCATGAATTTATTGTTTCCATTGCACACATTTAAGCAAGGCAATTTTCTAAATGATATGTGATGCTGGATAGTTCCAAGAACTGTCTTCCCATTAAAGATGCCGTCAATCATTGGCCTCCACTAACATCCTATGTAAAATCTGGAAAAATAGACCTTGGTGACCCAAATGCCTTAAGGGAATATAATATGGCAATTTTATATTGGTTGACAGGATATCGAATTGAAATGCCAATGGGTAACCTTATCCCTGCTGTATGTCTTAGGAATACCTATGTCCACTATCTTAGGAATCGTTTTCCCAACGCGAAAGTCTTGGTGGATATAGGGACTGGTGCATCAGCAATTCTTTCCTTGCTCGCCTTTCATTATGGGTTCGATGTCGTTGCCACGGAAGTGGATGCTGTTTCACTTGCATATGCAAAAAGAAATGCGGAAATCAATCATGCTTCCATTCGTTTTTTTCAAAGCCAAGGGGGAATTTTTATTGATGTAATACCAAAATCATTGATTGAAAAAATTGACATATGTGTTACCTATCCTCCATTTTATCCTACTGACAAGCCTGGTCGGACATCCATGAAAAAACGGGGATTCAAGGGTACAGGCTCCGAATTATTTGGTGGTGAAACAGGCATGGAATTTACTGTAAGGTATATTGAAGAATCCATTCACTTAAATATTCCAATTACTACTGTTTTGCTTCATAAAAAGAAATTTGCAGAGTTTGCAAGTGAGGCAATGGAAAGCCAATACAATGTAGAGACCATCCCAATCAAGGCAGGCAATCGCATCCGCTATCTTGTATTGGGTATTTCTTAGACCTGTTTTCGATCGACTTATTTTTATTGGACTTATACTTAAATGAATTAGAATGTCCGAAAGAAAAGTAGCAGTCAAGAAAAAGAAGAAATGGGGTAAAACATATGAGTATGTCCCAGTCGTCAGATCAATGACCCTTGACGAGGAGAAAATGGCAGAAATTGAAAAAGAACTGAAAAATTTGAAACCTACCACTCCTGAATCATTTGCAAACAAATACGGTATCAAGGTCAGCCTTGCCAAGCTTATCCTTAAAAAATATGCTGAGGATGGCAAAATCAAGGTCTTGTCTAAAGGTACCCGTACCGAGCTTTACTCCTCTTAATTCTTCCCTTTTTTCTTTCCAGCCAGTCGCTTCATCTCATTTATTCGTGTATTCCAGTCCCAATCTTTGAATGTGTCAAATCCATGATTTTCTGGGTTATCTTCCACCACAAATTCATTGACTATGAGATATGAGACATCTCCCAATGCATCAACTAATCCTATGACCAATTTCTTATGGCTTTTTTCTGCTTTTTCAAGCAAATATTCCAAATCCTTGATTTGAATGGCATCACCCTCCCTCAAGGGTCGGACATAATACTTTGCCTTTGCCTTTGGGAGCTTTGCACCTTTCTCATAAAGCCTGAAAAAGAATGTTGATCCTTCTCCTTGGTTGATTACATGACCTCGTAACCTTAAGTCCTTATATACCAAATACCTGTCTGAAAATTCTGGATCTGCCTCCCCAAACATTGAATATAGTTCTATCTCCGTCAGAACCTTCTTGTCAGAATTCATGGCTTTGATTTTGCCACGCTCAGTCAAATGCAGAACCTCATAGGGAGAGAGTGCAATGCCTCCGCCAGGTAAAGGTCTACCATATGACCCCAAATTATAAAGTGTAATTGCATTTGCACCTGCGGCTATCCCTCCAGTGCTTTTAACAAGGACAGGTATTTCCATCAAGCCCCATTTCTCTTTCTGGTAAATAAATTCTAATGTAGTTATTTTCTCTCTAACCTTTGGTTTATATCTTTGAAAAACATCTTTTAATCATGAGTTACAAAAAGGAAGTGACTTTGTTCAGAATTGAAAAAGATAAGTTCTTCAAAAACTCACATCATAGCCCCCTGACAGAAAACCAAAGACAACGTTTTACACAATTGGAGTATTTTCCTGTCGATGAAAAATATCGGTTAAAAGTCAAACTGCATAAGTTGGACAATCAAGAGACAGTTACCATGCAAACATCCGACGGATTGTGGAGAGACTACATAAGATATGGTTATTTTGATTTTGAGATTGATGGGCAAAAGGCAAGACTCTATGTGTACAGGTCTTCCGACAATCCTGATTATTATTTCATCCCATTCAAGGACAAAACTTCTGGAAAGGAAACATATGGTGCTGGAAGATACGTGGAAGTGGAACAGGTCAGTGATGACGAATTTATTCTAGACTTCAATATGGCATACAACCCCTATTGTGCGTATAATGGTCGATTTTCCTGTCCAATCCCTCCAAGGGAGAACTGGCTTGATATTCCAATCTACGCAGGAGAGAAAAGCTATCCCGATGCGGAATATTAAATTTGGACTTGATACAATGAAACACAATTATTCCCACTGAATTCAAAAATTGTTGTTGTTCTTTTTTTTTGTTTCTCAATGGCATTTTGTTCAATACAATGGAACAATGACTAATTCTTTATATTTTGCCATGGTCTCTCCCTTTTGTGGCAGAACCCCCTGTTGAAATTAGAACCGAGCCAAAACCAACTATTGTTCGTGAATTCCCTATTTCCTATATTCGTATAGACAGGCTTCTTCCCCATGAAGAAACTATCTATCATTCCATGCAACGGCTTATGGATGATTTGCAAATGCATGGGATATTACGGTATCCTATTGTTGTATCTCAGGATACCTATGTGGTGCTTGATGGTCATCACAGGTACAGTGCATTAAAAGAATTGGGCTATCATTTCGCCCCTGTCATATTGCTTGATTATGATAATGATGATTTGGTGACTGTTGATACATGGTATCCCATTGTCTCAAAATCAATGGATGATTTTTTACCTGCGTTAGGGAACTTTGAAAAAGAAATCATGTGCAATGGTACTGATTTGGAAAAAGCTATTGACGCAGTCAAGAAAAGAGAACATACAGCAGTTATTGGGAATCAAGAGTCCTATTTTTGTGTTGAGGGCATTCGCGACGCCATTTTTGAAGTTATCAGAGAAAAATATGAAGGTGTGACACGATATGCCGATAACCCTTTGGTTGCTTTTGAACATGCTTCAAGCCAAGGGACTGCTGTAGTGTCTTGGTCATACAGTAAACAGGAAATTGTGCAACGTGCACAGAGCCATGAGGTTTTCCTTCCTAAGACTACCCGCCATACAATCAAATACCGCTATCCTCCTATAAACTTGAACCTTAAAGAATTGGAAAAAGTAACTGAGGAACGAATTATTAAATTTGAATGAATGGTCTTTCTTTCATGTCCTTTTCTTCCTTGAATGTGAAATACGCAGGTACTACAAGCCTATGGATTGATCTGTTTGCATCAGGATCGTACTCCCACGTATTGATCAATTCGATTAGGTACCGTATAATAAATTCAGGATAGGCTTTTGGTTCGGGAAACAATTCTTTGTTTGCATGTGAAAGGACAAAGTAAAGGGTATTCCCCTCGTCTTTGGTCTCATAGGTTGCCCTGATTAATTGATGTAACCTTGGTGTGCCATAATTGACCTTTGTTTCATGATCCATGTTCTCAATTCCAGCAAACCATGCTTGATAGGCTACTTTTCGTAAGACTTGATCCTTTGTATGTGTTGCCTCCAATATGTTATCAAGCAAGTCAATGTCTGTTGTTCCCTTCAAGGTTTGGATTATTGCATAAAGTAGGTCATCAGATGCTTCCTGTATCATTTTCCCAAAGAGCTTTTCCCTTTCCTCCAGTGGAAGCTCTTGCAAAATCTCAATTATTGTGATCTTTTTCAGTAGGTATGCATTTTGGAATTCCTCAATCAGCCGATTTTTTGCAATTTGGGGATCCTTGATAAACAAGTTTCGGATTGCTATTGTTGCAGTCAACCTGATGATGTTTTCGTCACTATCCAAAAAGGGAAGCAGAATTTCATAATCTTCAGGATAACCATATTCCCCTATAATCTGTATTGCTTTCACTTGTGTATGGAGCTTCTTGCTTTTGAGTTTTCTAAGAGCCAAGCCCCTCCAAATTTTTTTTGACAGGTTTTCCAAGAATGTCATTGAATTACCTCTCCTTGCTTGATAAGATACCTGATCGCACGATGTTGGGGTTCTGTCAGGTTTTTGAGCTCTGAATAATCTGCCATTTGTGACAATTTGCCTTCATCCTCACGAACTTCACTGATATAGGCATCCTTTCTTCTTGTAACCTGTACTGCTCTTGACACCAATGGCAGGTCGTAAGGGGATGTCGGATACCCTGTTCCCGTTTTCACTCCAAGATAAGCTGCGATATGCATCCCTGCAAATTTTTTGAAGACAATGATATCAGGGAGACCTGGTAATGGGATAATAAAACCGCCTTTGTCTGCGAGGAGATGATTTCTCAAAATGATCATTTGTTCTTGACCAATGGCATCCTCATTGATGCTGAAAACAGCCACATCTCTGTCTGGAAGTTTTACTCGCCCATGAGCAATCACTGCTGGCTTGTCCATCAAAAGCTCTAGCCGTGAATTGATCTTTTTCCGCTGGATCTTTCCCACCAGATCTGCAACCCTGTCATAATTTTGTGCTCTTATTGGCCAAAGGTCTGCCCAATAGCCGTTTCTAAATCTATGCCACTGTAATGCCTCGTCCCCTAGTTGGTTTCTGTATGTTTCCAATCTTTGCTTAGTGTCGCTCCGTTTCCAATGCTTGACAAGTTCATAGTCGTTTTTCAATCCTTTTGCAATTTCGTAAACGCTTTTACCTTTATTTTCTTCTGCAAGCCAATTCAAGAAGACATACCCGACCTCTCCAAATGGCTGACCAAGATTTCCTTTAAGTTTTGGTTTGATCTTGACCTTGATTTCCTCTTTCAATCCATCCAGATAGGTTCTTAATGCGTATGTCCCAAAACCATGAAGTGTAAGCTCCCAGAGAGGCATTTTTCTTTCCAATTGCGTTCTTTCCTTCACAATTCCCTTTATTTCAAGCAAGAAATTGTAGAAGACAGAGGTATTTCTCATAGAGGCAGGAGGTACATAAAAATCATCAATTCCATAAAGGGATAGGAGTCTAAGTGATGCAACAAAATCTTGGAAGTATTGCCATGCCCATGGTGCCGATCTTTCCTTGACTAATTCAAATACATTGTTTGCAAACAGTTCCTTGATGATTGCGTCTTTTTTGTAAATTTGTTCCAAGAGTCTTGGAAATGTTGATTCTGTTTTTTCAGCAAGCAAAGCCATGGAAAGAAGCTGCACAAGTTTTGCCTTGATTACTTCCTTGTCCAATTCAAATCTAGATGCAGGGAAATAAATTCTCGGTCGTTCTGATGCAAGGAAGAGGTCTTGACCATTTGGGACAATCTTATTGATATTTTTCAATTCCTGAAGCAATTCCAGTTCATTTGTGGAGATAAGTGCATGTGGGGTTCCTGCTTGGTTTGTCTGGAGTAGCACGGAGTCATAAATGCCACTGTCTAGAAATAGGGCGACAAGGTAATTTTCTGGCGTTTCGCCAAACATCTCTTTTACACTTTCCCTTGCTTCAAGATAAGCCTCAATAAACTTGGGATTTGTTTTGTTCATCATTCCTGTATTGCCTCCCGGATAATTCTTACCCCAAGCTGGTCTATTTTTGTGGGGTCAATCAGGATTGGTTTTGTGATTCCTCCAAGCATTACTTTTGTATCCCTGTACAAATCACTATTCTTAAACTTTTCAGGCGCCATTAAGAAATAGGATATTTCCCAATGTCTGTCCATACTCTTTTTAAGATAATTGAACAATTGGTTAAGTTGAAGCATGCACTCACGTGTTTCTATTTTTGTTTTGGAGGCATTTTCCTCAAAATACTTGACTAGAAATTTATCTGGTCTGCCTGGAATTTTTCCCTTGAATGGCACGTTTGGTCTTCCATCTGTCAGTACAATTATTTGCACATCATAATCATTTTCTTGGTAATTGGCATAGACATGGTGCATTACCGCATTGACAGCATGAACCAATCTTGTCTTTCCTTTTGCCTCTGCTTCAAAGAGGAACCGTTCCAATTTCTTATTGTCATCAATTACATAGGGGACTTCTGTGACAGGCACTAAATGCATCTTGAATGTGTCAAACTCTCTCCGTTTCCTTCTGTTTGTCAGATTGAAGTAATAATACAATCCAAGAGATGTAAGGAGGGCACCATCAAGTCTTGTCAGACCTCCACTGAAAACAGTTTTTGACATTGACTGACTGACATCCACGATGAAGTAAATTAATGCCAACCTATCCTTATCGACGACCCTTATGTCTTCGGTTTCTATTGTGGGTGGTGGAATGTTCGCAGAACGCAGAATTGCCGCCTTATATGTCTCTCGTTTCCTGATTTTTCCTCTAGGTCTTGCATCGATGTTATCCACCGGTCTCAATGATGATTGCCTTATAATCATGTTTCCCAATGTTTTTCCTAGCACATCAAGTACATCGCTTTGCTGAACCCTTCTTTTTCTTCCAAACTGATCCCTGATTTCAATGTCTGTCAGTTCATTGAGCCTGCTGAGCATGGTTTTTGCCATTGAAAGGCCTTTACCCAGCTCTTGCCTCATTAATGCAAGATGTTTCTCAATGAATTTCATGATATCTTCTGGAGTCAAAAGCAGATCCTTGTTGACCAATTCAAGTGCTTCGGGAAGCGTGTAGTTCATCATGAAAGTCAGGATTTTCAGTTGTTCAATTAACTGCTCTTCAGTTTTTGCATCCAACTCTGTGGTTAACAACATGTCCCTGATTAGCTCCACAGACTTGTTTGCTTCATTTGCAAGCCTGATGATTGTTCCTTCACGGGAAGATCTTCCTAAATGTGGGTTTCTCCACTTCCTGAGTATTTCTGCTGCATCCTGGAATTGGAGAACAAATTCTGTGGAACCATAATTGACTAACGGATCCTGATAATGAGCCTCTGTTAGCCATTTAATGCGGTGTGGCACTGAACAGGCCCCCTATCAAAGATACGCAACATCAAGAAGTGATTCATAGCTTGGTTTGACCATGCCATAGATCTCGTCTTGTGCATCTTGGGGAAGATTTTCAATTCCTTCGTATGAAATCACCAACTCTTTCATTTGCTCTTCTGTCATGGCCGTTAGTTTGTCCAATTCCTCGGTTACCTCTTCAACACTGATTGCACTGCCGCCTTCCCTCAAATGTTCTCTAATGCTCAGTTTCAAGGATTGCAAGGCATTATTGACCAAGGTGGGAGAAATATCATAAAGCTCGAATGTTGACTTGACATTGTCCAATGTGATAATGTTGCTCTCAGTGGTCTTATCCTCATTTGCCCTGATAACTATTTCACCAATGGCGTTGTTTAAGGTACGGAGGTCTATGTAAGGTGACCTTTGAGGATTGTGAACCTCATCAAGTCCTGCATAGAATTCCGCACGTGCCACTCTATCCTCTGATCTTCCTGTCAAGTTCTTCAATGAATTTGGAATAGATTCACTGGCAAGATGAGCAACAAATTCAACGGCAAGCCTTGAGACAAAGTCATTCTTTCCCTCTCCCATCAATTCAAACATCCTGATCAATGCTGGATTGGCAACAATATTTGCACGTTGAATGATTAGGTGTTCTTCAAACATGTCTTTAACAATCGCAATTCTGTCCTCTACATTTCTTGCAGGCCAGAGCACTTCAGGGATACGGTTGATGATAGGTTGGGATTCTTCACCGAAGACTGTCAGTGGAGAGTTTGATGTGAAGATTATTGCCCCATCAACATACACTGGCTGTCCTGAGAGATTATACTTGACCCCTTCTGGATCTTCCAAAAAGCCCATCAATGATTCCAATAGGCTTAAGTGCAATCTTTGAATTTCATTGACGACCAAGAATCCCTGTGACAATGTTCCCACCTTGTGAGCTTTTGGATCAAATGTAGTGCTACTCGTGTCCCCGAAAAGCTGTTCTAAATTTTCAACCCCTGCCAAGAGCATGTACAGGCTGTCGGGGTCATTTCTTGGGTCGATTTGTGCAGTTCTGACAATCGTTTTTTCAACAGGTACGTTTTTGAGCAATTCAGGAACCTTATTGCCAAGTTTAACAATCTGATCGGTATTGTCCAAATTGACCTGTTCCCCATTTCCTTCTGACAGGGTCTCTTCTATTGTCTGTCTTGCAAATGGTGAAAGACTTTGCAAAACTTCAATTGCACCATAAATGTTTTTCTTGTAGTGGTCAATCACCTTGATGATATAGCCTGCATCTTCAAGGAAGGGGCTTCCTTTGATGTGATATTTTTTGTCATTGATCTCATGTGTAAGATGATTAAGTAATACTCTTGCAAAAAGTGTTTTTGCTTCACCTGTTGGCCCTGTCAACAATACTTTGCCACCGACTGCCAACTTGTCCATGACCAATTGTTTTACATTGTTGTTACCCCTAACAGTTTTGTCCTCCAATACCTTGTTCCTAAATTTTTCATCTGTCATGATGGATCTGACAGAGCATCCTTGATAGCCTGCCTCAATTAAATCTTGAACTGTTTGCATACATGACTAAATTTGATGGTTCTCATATAAAATAAACGATGGTGACAGTCGCCTTACGGTCTATGAACCTAAAAATTGTCGTGCTAAATTGCTGATTTCCTCATCTGGAAGGTTTGCATAATGTTCCAATGCTTCCCTTATCTTGTTGTCTACCAATTCATTTTTGCCTAAGGCAAATCCAAGGCTCTTAATTACTGCCTTTTTTACGGGATCTATTTGGGAAATACCTAGACTTATCAGGATTTCCACTGTTTCATCCACTCTGTCTGGTTCAAAAGCCCCTTTTTTCTCTAGCCATTTTACTGGATCCTCTCCAAACAATGCCTCTTGTATAAATCCAGCAGACCAATTGCTTCCCTGTCCACTACTACCGAGTTCAGTTGTTGCAGGCGTGCTTTCAGTTGTCCAAACCGATTGTGATACCTGTTTTTGAAATTCATCCGGGTCATCAATGGATCTGACCACATTTGGTGTGTCCAAAGTTAATTCATCATGGCATTTGTTGCAAATGAATCTTACAATTATGTGCCCAACCTCATTTTTTCTTGACTGGAGCCATCTTACCCCTTCTTCACCACAAATATCACAATACCTGAATTCCATCTCTTCTTCCAAAGGCCTTCCAATGAAATCTTCTGCCATGAATCATCTTGCTCATTCACACACAAAAAGCTTATTCTCCATAAAAATACTGTAGTACTACGTATGTATCACAACTTATTTAATAATTTCTCAGACGATATTCTCTTACGGTGAACATATTATGAGGTTAGTAACTGTCCATCTTCCAAAAGAATTTCTTTACGGATTAGACGAACTTGTCAGGCTACAAAAATACCCTACCCGATCTGAAGCCATTAGGGTTGCCATTCGAGATTTACTAAAAGATGAGCTTTGGAGCGCATCTGTAGCAAAATCATCATCCGTTTAACAGTTGGATTGCAACCGCGATAACATCAGTCCCGACATTCCCTGGTTTATTGCCTGCAAGTTCCTGAAGGTATTCCTCCCATTCAATTGACCCCAGTGCTTTCTTCCATTTTTCAAATCCTTCTTTAATTCGTTCAAAGGCAATTTTATGCCTTCTGCAATATTCCCCATCATAAATGATGGTTGAACATTCTTCCGCCTTGCATTGAATATCTGACACATTCCTATTCTATTTTACATTCTTAAAACCCTATGGTTCTTTCTCAACTTGGAAAGTCTTGCACCTTGTGAAACATTTTTTTTGAAAGAAATCAAGGAAACTATGAGTCGACCCCATGAGCACTACACAGGAAAAAATCCAAGAAATTGAGGAAGAACTCAGGAGAACAAAGGTAAATAAGGCTACAGAAAGCCATGTCGGCCGGCTCAAGGCAAAGCTTGCCAAACTGAAACGACAACAGCAAGAGCAAATCCTTGCAAAAAGCGGAAAAGGTGGTTCTGGATACGACATCAAAAAAAGTGGTGACAGTAGTGTGGCCCTTATTGGTCTTCCATCAGTGGGAAAGTCAACACTAATGGGACGGCTGACAAACAAGGAATCAAAAACAGGAAAATATGCATTCACCACACTTGAAGCCATTCCTGGCATTATGGAATACGAAGGAACTCAAGTTCAGATCATTGACCTTCCTGGAATTATTTCTGGTGCATCAAAAGGGAAAGGTCGAGGCAAACAGGTTCTTGGAGTCGCCCGAAGTGCAGATCTTATCCTTGTTGTTCTTGATGTGTTTGAAGCTGAAACGCACATGCGACTTATTTTGGAGGAACTTTATCACTTCGGCATCAGGCTTGACCAAGAAAAACCTGATATAGAGATCGAAAAAACTAGGAGTGGGGGCATTGCCATTGCATCCATTAAGCAACTTACCAAAATTGATGAAAAAACAATCAAAGCCATCATGCATGAATACAAGATTATCAATGCAAATGTGACCATTAGAACCGATATTGACGCCGACCAACTTATTGACGTACTTGAAGGAAACCGTGTGTATATCCCCTCTGTTGTCGTTGCCAATAAAGTTGACCTTGCCACCCCTGAAATGATTGAGGAACTTAAACAGAAAATGCGTATTGACCTCTTTATTTCAGCAGAAACCAATTATAATATGCTTGAACTTAAGAAAGTTCTCTTTGAAAAGCTAAACTTGATCCGTATTTATTTGAAACCATATGGGCAACAACCTGATTATGAGGAACCTCTTATAATGAAAGCGGGATGCACTGTAAAAGATGTCTGCAACAAGCTTCATCGAAACTTGGTCAAGGAGTTCAAATTCGCAAGGGTTTGGGGAAAATCTGCCAAACATGAGGGACAACGGGTAATGCTTAACCACGTTTTACAGGATGAGGACGTCCTTACAATTATTAAATCAAGGAATTAATTGTTTTTCCCTTCATTTTTTTATCGTGAAGGTCAACTATAACCTATATTAATGGAATTATTCCATAATAGTAATAATAATGAATTCGGTGCTTAAGAAAATTGTAATCCTTGGCACCACAGGAAGCGGAAAAACAACTTTTCTGAAAAATCTGGTGGGCAAGGTGGATGATGCAGAGGTCAAAAGAAAGGTAGTCATTGAAGAGGCTCAGGTTTTAAACACATTCACTCCAATTGACAAAAAGCACTTCGAAGATTCAACCACTACAGTTTCTTTCAATGTAAGAAATGTTCTTTTTGCAACAACCACCTCCAATCAATTCCAGTTTTTCCATATTGAGAAAAATAAGGTGCCCCCTGAATTTGATGAAACCCTTGATTCTGTTTTTCCAACTGTCATAATCGATACAGCTGGGCAGGAACGGTTTCAATTCATGCAAGAGATCGGCATCAAAGGTGCAGATGCCGCAATAATTTTTGCTGACGGCACAAACATCCAATCAATTGAACGTGTTTCCCATTATTATGAATTAATCATGAATGAATCAAAAACAAGCGCAAAAACCATTCCTATAGTGATTTTTGTTAATAAGATGGATCTACGAGATAAGGGATATTATATTGGCAAACAACCATTGGAGAACATTACCGATGATCTGGTTGAGGTCTACGAAACAAGCAATCTTGATCCCGAAACCTTTTTCCCTGGACTTCGGACTCTTCTGTATAAAATTACTGGATTTCCAGTTAGTATTAATGAAATCAAACTCAAATCCATCCATGAGGTTTTCGAATAATATCCCCTATCGCTACCTTTCCATGTCCCTTTTGCTATCTTAATAAAATTAAGGGACTTGCTCTTACTTGAAATGCAAAAAATTTGTATCACTGTCTCCCCTCTCGGTTTTGGGCATGTGACCCGTCAATTTGCACTTATTGACGCTCTTCTCAATGAATGGCCCGATTTGGATATCAAACTTTTCTGTAGTTCTACCCATGCAAAAATAATCAACTCTGAATACAATGGAATCCCGATTGAAACAATTGCCACCCCATATTTCCCCCTTTTTACGATTGATGGGTATGATAGAGTCAATAAAAACAAAACTCTTTCCTCTTATAGACTTATGTTAGAAAAAAAGGAAACTGGAGAATTCAACGAGTTTTGGAGACATAATCTACGTGATGCCCGTGTTATCATCAATGATATTGAATCCTTACATAACGAGATTGCAAAAGACATGGGAATTCCCATCGTAAACATTTCCAATTTCACATGGTCCGATCTGTTGACGGAGATTGGATTGTCTGAACTTTCCCATGAATATTATCTGATGGAAGCCTTGGGTGATCTTAACATTCGGCTTCCCTTTACAACAGGTTGCAAGAGTTTTCCTAAATATGTCGATGTAGGGTTACTTTGCAGAAATATCGACTTTGAAAAAAAAGTACTTGAAATTGATGAGCCATATGCTGTTTTGTTGCTTGGAAACATCAACCGAACTTTGGACCTGATGGGAATCTGCAATGTACTGATTGAAAACAGCATCACTCCAGTTATTGTCGGCAAGGATGCTTCCATAGAAGGGGTGTATTCGTATCATGGCAATGAAGTGCATAACTTAATAGGTCACGCCTCTGTTGTGCTTGGAAAGGTTGGTTATTCAACTGTTTCCGAAATTTACTGTTCTGGTGTACCTTTTATCCACTTTAAACGTCAAGGGTCGCTTGAAGACAATGTCCTTTCTGACCAAATCATGTCTGATGGGAGGGGGATATTTGTTGACTTCAATATGACTGGTTCAGAAATTGGAAATTTAATGGTCAATTGGTCTGGAAAAAAATTCCTGAAAGTGAAGAATGCAAACAAGCAAATCGCCTCTTTAGTTGGACAATATCTGATGTGATTTTTTCCCTTCAAAGAATAAAGCTATTCATTAATTGTGAATTGTATTTTCTCATAATATTATATGGATAGGGGACATTTCCTCTTGCCAACACCACCAAGTCATAAATAGCATGAAAGACATCCGCAGATCTATTTCTGTCTTCCATGGTGGATAGATATCTATTTGATTTTCCCATACTATTTTATTCCACGTTTGAAGAGAAAAATTCATTAATTTTTTTTTCCACAAAGTTATGCAAATCCTCAAGGTTATTGTTTTGATTCTAATCATGCAATCTAATTATTTTATCCCTACTGTTCATTTAACTGCCACTGATGGACTCATATCCTATTCCTCACTCTATGGTGGCAACGCCATGTCTGGTGTGGATGACTGTACTCAGTTAAAATTTATCTCTTGTGATTCAATTTTGAATTTACTTCCATCAGGTGGTGATTATAAAGGAACTGTTGTTGTCATGGACGATGGTCTCTCTGTTTTCGATTGGTTTAATATTGAAGATGCGACAAATGCCAATGGTCTGTATCTTGACATTGTGGCTTTTGTTGTTCCCGATGAAAATGGAACTCCTGTTGTTTATGGTGATTATGGTGTTCGCGGTCGTAATGCCTATCCATCAATTTCTCAAATTCTAGATATCTTGAAAAATTCTGATGGAAATACAGGCTGGTCGCAACTCTATGGATGGGGCTATGTCGATTTATTGGAATCATATTTGGATGCTGTGGATTTAGGGATTTCTATAGGAAATGCTGGAAGTGGTGGTGGAGGATGCGGAAGCAATTGTGGACTTTTGTGAGGTGCATAAAAATGAGATTATTATACTTTGTAATTATTATCCTTGTACTATTTTCTTATTCTGTTTCAGGATGCGAAAAGGATTTGGGCGATCGTTACCTTAAAGTGGAAAGATCTTTTACAACACGTATTGCCACATATGATATTACTTTTGGTCCTGAAGTCAACCGAACTTACAGGGGATTCAAATTTACTATTTATACTTATAATTATACTGATGACCTTGAATATAGGTATCTCAATTTAACTGCTGTCATTCTATTGAATGAAAGTCTCCCTGTTCTTGATTCCCCTGATGACTATATGGCTGATGGTGTCATAAAAGTAAGATATGAAGACTATTGGATTGTTGGGAAAAGGGTCAACTTTCCATTTGTTTCAGATACTGGAAAATATTATGAATGGAATGAAACTGTCTTTTTCAATGGGACAATGGAAGAAAAGACCCAAAATTGGAATGTCGACAACCCATACAAGGTAAAACTTGTTCTTTATTATGAAGGTGATTTTCCCTCCCGTACTTATGGATTTGAGATGCGGGTTTTTCTAGCAAAACTTGTCTGTCTTGGAGAACCTTCGTTTGTGTCTTCTCAAAATTCCAGTGTTCAAGTCATTGTAATTCCTGTTGTTTTAGCTATAACATTTTTGTCCAAAAGAAGGATTAAAAAGCAACCTTGATAATTCTTCTCTACTCAATTTGTTCAAACTTGCATGTTTGGATGCTAATTCAAGTGATACGAATTTCTTTTGTCATGTCTCCGAAAAATAGGGGTCAACTTGGAAAATCTGCAATGTATTATATGGTTATAAAATACAATTCCACACATTTTTGGAATTTTTCGTATAATATCAATACGAGGGTATGATAAATGATTTCCTTCAAATTAACTTTATATATGATTAATTATCTGCTCGATTAACTATTATATTATCATAAAATAGTTGGTGAAGTTATTGAAGTTTGAAGTGACTGATGATCGTATTGGAGAGGTTCTGACTCCTGATGCGATTCAATTTGTTCATGATCTGTCATTCCAATTTTCTAGTCGCATTGAGCAGTTGCTTGAGATGCGGAATGAAGTTCACAGGCAAATCAGGGAAGGAAAACGCCCAAAATTCTTGCAAGAGACACGGGGCATTCGGGAAGGGGACTGGCAAGTTTCTCCATATCCAGTGTTTCTTGCAGATAGACGGGTTGAAATTACAGGTCCTGCTGAACGTAAAATGATGATAAACGCCTTCAATTCAGGGGCAAATGTGTATATGGCTGATTTTGAAGATTCTTTGACCCCTACTTGGCGAAACTTAATGTATGGGCAAATCAACCTCAAGGACTTCGTTGATGGTCAGTTGGCATACATTTCACCTGAAGGAAAGAGGTATGAAATTGGAACTGATCCTGCAATACTTTTTGTTCGTCCTAGAGGTTTGCATTTGTTTGAGGAAACTTTCCCTGGTGGTAAAATCCCTGCCTGCTTGGTTGATTTTGGATTGTTTTTCTTCCACAATGCAAAAAAATTGTTGGATAAGGGATTTGCCCCATGTTTTTATCTTCCAAAACTTGAGTCCTACCATGAGGCAAAACTTTGGGCAGATATCTTTGATTGGGCGGAAAAAAGGATTGGTTTGCCACATGGTGTAACAAAGGCTACTGTATTGATTGAACATATTTTGGCGTCATTTCAAATGGAAGAAATTCTTTATGAGCTAAGGGATTATTCTGCTGGGTTGAATTGTGGCAGATGGGATTATATTTTCAGTTACATAAAGACTTTTGCACATGACCCCTTGTTTATAGTCCCTGATAGATCGGAGGTCACTATGGATAAAGGGTTTTTGAAGGCATACGTTGATTTGTTGATTAAAACCTGCCATCGCCGTGGAACTTTTGCCATGGGGGGTATGGCCGCCCAAATCCCAATCAAACATGACCCTGAAGCCAACAGAGATGCGCTTGAAAAAGTCAAGGCTGACAAGATACGGGAGGTGACAAGTGGGCATGATGGCACTTGGGTTGCTCATCCTGGACTTGTTGGTCCTGTCAAGCAGATCTTTGACGAATACATGCCTGAACCGAACCAAATTCACAATCTTCGCAATGATGTTTCTGTCAGTGCTGACGATTTGCTTAGGGTTCCTGAAGGGTCTATTACTGAACAAGGTGTTCGATTGAACATTAATGTTGCCTTGCAGTATCTGATGAATTGGTTGAATGGAACTGGTTGTGTGGCAATCAACTATCTGATGGAGGATGCGGCAACAGCAGAAATCAGCCGTGTTCAGCTCTGGCAATGGTTGCATCATAATGTGGAATTGGCAGATGGTCAAAGGTTTACGCAGGAATTGTTCAAGACCTTCCTTCAAGAAGAAAGGCAGAAGATTGAAGCTAACATGCTTATCCCTCCAAAATATTTGGAAAAGGCTGTTCAATTGCTTACTGATCTAGTTCTTTCTGAGGAGCTTCAAGAATTCCTAACGATACCTGCGTATCAAATGATACAACAAGATACGGGGGAGAACCCAAAAACTGAAACATGAGGGGAATGATTATGAAAATAGAGACAACAAAAGATGAATTTATTCGACAAGTTGAGATGGATTGGAAACAGAATCCCCGATGGAAAGCTGTAGAAAGACGATATTCGGCAGAGGATGTATGGTTGTTGAAGGGGACATTCCATGAAAGGCATAGCCTTGCAGAGTACGGAGCCAACAAACTCTGGAAATTATTGCACAACAGGACATATGTAAGGGCACTTGGTGCACTAACGGGCAATCAGGCTCTTCAAATGGTTCAGGCTGGCTTAGAGGCAATTTATGTCAGTGGTTGGCAAGTGGCGGCTGATATGAATGAGGCTGGGGAAATGTACCCTGATCAAAGCCTATATCCAGCAGACAGTGCACCAAAACTCGTCAAACGAATAAACAATGCCTTTCAGCGAATGGATCAAATCATGCATATGGAAGGGAAGAATGACAGGGATTGGTTTGTGCCAATTATTGCTGATGGTGAAGCTGGCTTTGGTGGCATTTTGAATGTGTATGAATTCATGAAGGCAATGATCAGGGCAGGTGCTGCAGGTGTCCATTTTGAGGATCAATTGTCTGCCTATAAAAAATGCGGGCATCTTGGTGGAAAGGTCTTGGTGAGTACACGATCATTCATTGACACATTGGTTTCTGCAAGACTTGCTTCTGACGTTTTAGGTGTTCCTACAATCTTGATTGCGAGAACTGATGCAAACAGTGCCACACTGCTCTTAAATGATATCGATGAAAGAGACCATGAATTCATCAGCACTAAAAGAAGCCACGAAGGTTTCCATTATTACAATGGAGGTCTGGATGCAAGCATTGCAAGAGGGCTGGCTTTTGCTCCTTATGCGGATCTTCTCTGGTTTGAAACATCAAAACCAGACTTGGATGAAGCAAAACAATTTGCAACTGCTATCCACAGGGAATATCCTGGAAAGCTCTTGGCATATAACTGCTCCCCCTCATTCAATTGGGCAAAAGCCATGACAGCAGAAGAGGCAGAGGCATTCCAAGATGAACTTGGAAGGATGGGATACAAGTTCCAATTTGTTACATTGGCAGGATTCCATCAAAATAATTATGGAATGTTTGAACTTGCCTCTGGTTATCATGATCGAGGGATGGGGGCATATATGGACTTACAGAAAAAGGAATTCGAAGCGGCAAAACATGGATATAAGGCAGTTAAGCATCAATCATTCGTTGGCACTTCCTATTTCGACATGGTTTCTTCCGTTGTTACAGCTGGCAACTCTGCAACAGTTGCTTTAGAAGGATCCACTGAAATAGAGCAATTTCATTAAGAATTTCCATTAAATTTCTTTAATATTCATAGGCAATCTTCAATGCTGTGAGTGTTTCTTCAGAGAGATGCACTTGTTCAGCATTATGCCAAATTTTTGGATCAAGGAGTTGATCGGGTACTGATGGCAATTCGTATCTAAGAATAAATCTAAGTACATCCTTGAGTGATGCCACCGTATTTTTCCAGTTTCCATGGTTCAGGGCTTTTTCAGCATCTTTGAACTCTGGCCAATCCCTTTCAATTCCAAGGTTGTTATATGCCGCTTTGGTCATATCCATAAGTTTTTTGGCGGTCTCTTCGTCATAATCTTGGTTAAGCTCAGGATAGTCTTTTCGTCTGTGTGTAACTGGCTGTCCTTCCAAAAGCCGTTTTTTTGCCAGTTCCAAGAATTTGAGGTTTTCATGATATGCATTTTTTGCCCAACTACTCTCTGGTTCTGGTGCGTCAAATTCCAGCAATTTTGTAAGTTCTGGGTTCCATTTCCACTCAATTGCACGTTGTTTCAGTTCATCAACAAATGGGTTTTTCTCAAACCAAACAATTGCATCCTTGAGAAATCTGAGTGTAAGGGATAAGGTTGTCAGTGCATTTGCATCGATTGGCTCAACGCTTAATTCGTATATCATGGCATCCTTGTCATGTATCCAACAGTCTAATGTGAAGCCATCTCCAGGAAATTCAATGTGGGAAATTCCAACCAACTGATACTGTTTAATAACAACTACATCAATGTCATTTACATCTGTTCCCTCTCCTCTTGCCCAAGCACCTACCAGCAGAATTGCAACAGTCTCATCATCTACAAGGTTATTAAGTGCATATTCTTTTGCCTTTTCAAGTATCATGGTTTACCAGCCACTGATTTGATTCGGGACAATAGTCAATAAAAACGTTGTCCCATCCCTTGTGATGTGCTTGAAATTATGCTGTGGAAATGAGGAATAAATGGGCAAATTCCTGTATTCATCCACAATTTACTTTATTAATCCCTTTAAACAAGAAATGGTGACTTTCCTTGCCAAATATTGAGGATATCAGAAATGTAAGCATAATTTCCCATGTGGATCATGGAAAAACAACATTGAGTGATCATCTTTTGGGAGAAGGTGGAAAGTTACCATCAAGACTATTGGGCGAAGTCCGTGCATTGGATGAGCTGAAGGAGGAGCAGAAACGAGGAATTACTATTGAATCCAGCATTGCCTCACTTGATATACCTATCAATGAGGAACATACAATGCATCTCAATTTGATAGATACTCCTGGTCATGTGGACTTTTCAGGGAAAGTTGCTGAGGCTTTACGTTTGGTTGATGGCAGTGTTGTACTTGTTGACGCTGTTGAGGGCGTAATGGCACAAACCATGACTGTTTTGAGACAGGCGATGGCGGAACATATCCAACCTGTACTTGTGATAAACAAGATTGATCGTCTCATTATGGAACTTGAACTGGATGAAAGGGGCATTCTTCATCGCATACAGGAAATTATTGCCCAAGTCACCCGAATTTGTAAAAATCTTGCCTTTGAGGGATTGGTTTACCCCAATTATGCCAAGGGAAGTGTTCTTTTGATAAGCGCTCTCGATGGATGGGGAATTGGCTCATTCATGGCGGAACGTACTGGTCTAACCATGAAGGACATTATTAATGCATATAAATCTGGAAATGAAAGTGAATTGAAGACTCGTCTCCCATTGGGGAAAGTTGTTTCTGAGGTTATTTACCGATGTCTTCCCAGCCCCTTGGATGCTCAAATTATCCGTTTTCCAAATCTTTTCAAAGATAAATTGGCTCCTCCTGAATTACTGGAAGCAATTCATCAATGCTCACGACTAGGTCCTCCAATAGCTATTACAGGAAAGCTCCTGAAGATAGGCAAAAGTTCTGGTTTCGGGTCATTGGTTCGTATGCTTTCAGGTTCACTGAAGAGAGGTGATAAATTACATTCCTCCACCACAGACAAGATGGTGAAGGTGACTCGGGTTGTGAAAATATCTGGAAGAACTGTAAATGAGGTAAAGGAACTTTCTGCTGGTGATGTTGGTGCCATGGCCTTTTCTCCCCCCTTGCAGGCTGGTGATCTATTGCTTCCCTCAAAATATGAAAACGTGATGTTGAAAAACATCAGCTATGTTCAAGAACCGATTGTTGCCATAAGTATAGAGCCAAAAAACATCAAGGATCTCAACAGGCTTCCAGATATCCTTAAACAAATTGCGGATGCCACCCCTGGTTTGGAATTTGAATTTGACACAGATACTGGTGAATTGATCGCAATGGGTGTAGGGATGCTCCAACTTGAAATTCTCAAGATTGACTTGGAGGACTTGGGAATCAAGGTTGAAAGCTCCCCTCCAATGGTTCTGGCTTTTGAAGTGCCAAGATATAAAATTGAAATTGAACATCCCATGTGGGAAGGTATTTTCATAGAGGCTGGTCCCTCTGAAACTATTGGTGTGGATTCAACTGATATTGTCCTCTATAAGGACAAGCACGATAACAGGTTATTGCTGGGCAAAAACTATACCTTCTCCTCAGATACGCTTGAAGGAATGATGCAGACGTTCAGAAATGCAATGCGAGTATCTCCCCTAACCCGTGAAAAAATCAGGAACTTTACGCTTAAATTAAGTGAGGGGACAAATTCAAAACCTGTCAGGAGTTATGAGAACGGAATTGTGTTAACTACCATGGCTATCAGGGAGTCGCTGAGACAAACAGGGGCAATTGTCCATGAACCTTATTATCATGTTACAATTAATGTTCCTGATGAATACCTTGGTGCAATGATACAAGAATTGCAGAAAAGAGAGGCGACAATCAAGGATATTACAAATATAGGTGGAATTAGTGTAATCAAGGCCATCATCCATATCAAGCAAATGACTGATGCCGCAGATGTATTTAGGCATTTGACAGATGGCAATGTCTTTTGGAGCTATGACCGTGTGGAATTTCTGCCTAAACGTTAACTGTTCCAACTACCCAAAATTTTTATAATATACCCTACCTAGCCTAGATACAGATGAGTAAGCTACTCAATGTCCAAGCCTACTGTGAACGTTGCAAAAAGACTGAACAAATTGCAGTTGATCTTTCCAGTGGCGATATCCAACAACATCTTTCAAGCCATTCTGGTGTTTATCCTATTTCTCTAACCCATGATGACCATTCAATTGTTGTTTTCATTGACGGGAATGGTGCCGCTCGAAGGGTGAATTATATTGACCTAGTAAACCAGCGGATGGAATCCGCAGTCTCATCCCAAGCCTCAATCATTCTTAAAGCCGCTTTGCAGGAGAAAATCCATGGAACCATGTTTGTCATTTCACAAAATCCAAAATTCAAGGATTTTATCATTGCACTTGGTCAGGTCTTGAACAACAACCTTTCATTTGATGAGGAATTCTCAATAGAATCCACAAAGGATCATGTTCTCTATAAAATACGCAACTATTCCATTTATCTTGGACCATTTGATTCATTTGCCCAATCACTTATGACCAAGAATGATGTCTTTTTCTATGAACTTTCAAATCTCGATCTTCCCCTCAAAAAAATCAAAAACCGAAAATCCCTGTTTCTTTTGTATAATTTACAGGAAATGATTAAACAAGGCACACAAGGGAAACTGAATGACTTTATACTCAACTACAAGCCTGATGGGATATATGACTTCCGCACAAGTGAGGATATCGCTGAAGCCATTTTCAAGGCATTAGAAGGCATCTATGTCAGTTGATCCCTAATTTTCTTTTGAGAAAACGTGCTGATTTTCGTCTCAACCCTATTCTTTTCCCTTTCGCAATACCTTTTTGCAGATTTCTCAAGACTTCTTCATGGCTTTCCACGTCTGGGATTTCTGTATAGGCAAATCCAAACTCAGAAATCCTATGTGAATCCGAATTTCCCAACTGGATATTATACCGATTTCTTGCGAAACGTTTCGCCTGCCAATTGAATATTCCAAATAACGCAGAGGCATTCAGAATCTCCAATCCGTCAATTGCGGCATCCTGTATCTTTGCTCCTTTTCCAGAACGAAGCCGATCAAAAGGATGGGCGGCAATACATACTGCATCTTTATTTTCCGATTTGGCAAATTCTACACTTTCTTTCATTGTCAAGTTCTGTGGGACTTGTTTTATCCATCCTAAAACTAACAAGTGACCATCCTTTGTGGTCACTTCCTGCCCTGGTATCAAAATGACTTTTGTATCTGCTTGCAATTTTTCGATTTCCACATGGCTATCAATATTGTTATGGTCAGTAATTGCTATTGCACCGAATCCTTGTTTTTCTGCTTCCCTTATGTATGATTCAATGGGTACTGTGCTGTCCCAAGAGTATTTGGAATGCAGATGTAAGTCTATCTTCACCACTCTTTTTGGAGATAGGTCAGAATTTATTGCTTTAGTTCCTTTCCTCTGTTATTTCTTTTCCTCTGCATTTTTTCATATTCGTCTGGGTCAAAATCATCATAACTTGGCTTTACCTTTTCAAACAGAAGTTTCCGTTCAAACCTATAATTTTCCAATGCTGAAACAAATTGTTCAACAGTCTCAATCTTTTTCTGCCTTGACTTCCAGATTTCAAAATCATGTAATGCCTGTTCAAAATCTGCGGGATCAATGATTGCCACTGTATCATAAATACTTATGTTATAGGGCTCAGCATCAATAAAAGGTATCTCATGAACCCTCAGAATTGCCTCTGCCTCTGGTGCAAATTGCGTGTCCTGTAGGAAGACCATTCTTGGACTGATATTCACTAGTCTATTTGCAGTTTGTGGACCTCCTCCTGAGGCATCCAATATGATGAGAATGTCTCCTTTTTCCAATCCTATTTCCTCTTCCAACCTGTCCAGCCATTTTTGAGAAAAGACAGGCAAAACCTTGATTGGATACTTGTTTTCTTGTGTAGAGATCCACAAGGCTTTTTGAAGACTTTTGATACGATCCATCAGCTTTCTTTCCTTACGCGTATGCTTTGCCACTGCTTCTCGTAAGTACTTGATCTCTCTTGTTTTCTCTTGGACAAGTTGGTCACCTAATGCATCAATGACATTTGCATCCCTTGCCTTGAGCAATGCCTCATAAATATGTGATTTTTGTCGCCTTTCCTCTCCCAGCATGGTCTCAAGTGTCATCACTTGGTTCCTGAGGTATTCAATCGTTCCCTCGCTGGTTGCCAATGCTTTGAGCAGGTTATTGATCCTATTCATCAACTGGATGGTTTGTTCATCAACATGTTCAGCCTTTATGGTTTCTTCTTGTGGTTCTACTGTTTGCCTTATTGATTGGACTGCTTGGACTGCATCACTTATTGTCAATCCCCTGATGACCAAACTCTTTACAATGTCCTTTTCACGATATGAAAGGTCAGGCAATCCCGAAATCTTCTGAAGTTTGGATGATATCATGTTGTATGCCTTGACCACTGCTGACATCGCATCCAACTCATGGTTATTCCTGAAAGGTACTCCTGTTTTTTTAGCCAGTTCTCTTTTGTCACCTTTTGTCAGCTCAATCCTTGGGGAAAAGACCTCTGCATCAAAAGTGGCCGCCAACTTTGAGACCAAATGAGGTATGGGATATACATCTGCACAAAATGCAACGGGAATGCCAAATCCTGAAAGATATTGGATAATGTCGGCTTTTGTCATGTCCCTCTGGCTAAAGACATCTACAATGTCTCCATTAAGGTCCATGACCGCAATTCCTACAGTTGTTCCAGGATCAATTCCGACCAGCACTCTCCTGTGAAATGAGGGATGTTTCACATCAAACCGCATGGACAATGGACGACGTGTTATAACTTTCCGTGCAGGGCTGATGAATGAAATCTTGGCTGGTTTTAAATTCACCCCTGAAAAATATTCCCCAATTGCCGCTCTTGAAAGAAACGTATGGAACTTTGCATGTTTCAATCCATATTTTGTCCTTATCTCTGACAGATCATATGCCACATTATGCTTTTTAAGCACATCCTTCACTTTTTCAACGGCATGGAGAACCACTTCCTCGTTTTGACGGGCATATCGTTGTTGGGACCAGCCGCCTTTCCCTGTTCTTCTTGGCTGACCTATCCTGATAATGGTCTCGTCCTCAAACGGATCTATGATGGATCCAATGCCCTTTTTCACCAGAAGTGCCAATCCCCTTGCAGTTTCCATAGGATTTGTCTTGCGTGTTGCAATGTTGTACTTCCTGAACAAGGATTTAATTGAAATGATTCTGCCGTTCTTCAAAGAATTGACATGCACGAGGTTTGTCATGGGAGGAAGCCTTTTGCAGAACTGTGCCAAGGATTCCCTTCGGAGCAAAATCTCACGTGGATTGTCCGTTGCAAGGTATTTCGGCTTGAATGTATGGACGAGATGTAACAACTTGCGACGATTGATCTCTTCCCATTTCTTCTCAGATCCATCTGCCTGCAGCAATGTTGCCGCAACCTTCAATTCCAAATCATTGTTATGGCTTGACATCGGAAGGATATCGAAAGCCATTACTGCATAACTGTCATCGGACACATTTAATCCTCACAGTCAAGTAACTGACTAATATGCCATGTACTTTCATGCTTATTTTATATTTTCATTTATGAAAACCAAAAACGCAGTGCTCTTTAATCTCCACACTCAAGAACCTGTTGCATTATTGATTTTGCATCCCTGCTTATCTTGTATTTCCTGTTGAAAAAGGTAAGTACGTTCTGTATGTCTCGCTGAAGAAGCTCTTTGGCATTGGGTGCCGTCTTTTCAACAGCTTGAGGCATATCTATAATTCTCACTTCACCATCACGTGTAATGATGATATTGTATTGCGAAAGATCCCCATGCACAAAATGAGCCTTACACCATGCGTCCTCAATGAATTGCAGGATGTCATTCAGGAATTCCTCAGGCTCATCCAGTTTCCTGATATCCAACAGGTCATAACCATCTATGTATTCCATGACAATAATATGCCTGTTGATTGCATATGGTTCTGGCACTGGCAAACCATGTTTTCTCGCAGCTTTCAACCATTTGAACTCTTCATCAGCAGATAGTTTTGAGGCATAAAGGGCTGAAAGGTGGTGTTTATCGCTGGTATATCTTCTTTTCTTTCTTGTCTGTTGAAAACTGGTGTAGCCGACCCTGTGGATTTTGACAATACATGTCTCCCCGTTTGCCCGTTGCCCATAGAAAACCTGGGATTCCTTTCCCATCCCCTTCTCATCACCAAGTGCAACAATTGCCCCCTGCTCATAGAGGCGATCCAATGCCAATGCATCATATCCTGTGGCTGTCAGCTCGTATCCCACAAAATGCCCCGTCCATCTTCTGACCATCCCGAATTTATGCAACCGTTGTAAGAGATACTCGGTTTTTTGCTTTGAAAACTTGCTATTGTCCATAATGCTTTCTATGCTTGCATATTGCCCATGCCTCATGCCATTTTCTATGGCAAGTAAAATCCTATAGTCCTGTCCCTTTAATTCCTTGAGATGCTTTGCCGCTTCGAGAACCACGTAAACGTTATGGTCTTCCTGTATTTTATGCTTTTCTTTCTTTTCCCCCTACAATGCCGACATCCTCGATCGGCAGATCCAATCGGTCAAAATTCATCCCTACCCCTTTTGCCAATGTTTCCAACTCTTTCCAGTCCATGGATTTCCCCAATGCAGTGACAACAAGAATGCCACTTTTATCCAACACCCTCAGCATCTCCAGCAATCCTTTTTTCCTGTCAGGGTAATTCTGCAATGCTGAAAATGAAACCACCACTCCATATGCCCCTTTCCTGATTGGCAGATTCTCACCATCTCCTGCAATCCAATTACATTCACTGCAATGTGGAACTCCCTGTGCAAGTAGTCCAACAGATATATCAACCACATCCGTAATCCTGCCTGTCAGGCGTGCAAAAAGACCACTTCCCCCACCCACATCAAGCGTTCTCACTTCCTGAAGCTCTATCTTCTTTAGCACATATTGGTACTTTTGGGATTGAATAGGTAAGTACCTGTCATCATAATGTGTAGCAGTCTCATTATAGAGAAATCTCATCCTTTCTTTTTTTTGTTCCATGGGATGTCCTTCCTAAAAAATCACAGGTTCATCCTCCCCTTCAGGATAGATGCCGTAATCCTTCCTTATTTTCAGAAGTTTCTGCTTCAATTCCTCCTGTTTTCTTTTATCTTTCTCAGAAAGATACTGCATCAGGATGATATTGTAAAAATCCAAGGGATTCAATTCTTCCTCGTCAATGGATTTTAAAACCTCAATAATTTCCTCGTCGATCCTTCCATTCTTGAAATCATTGAAGAACATGATTATGAGCAATGCAACCAAGTCAAAGTTCAGTTCCTCACTCATCCATGTAATCAGTCTTGCGTTTTCCTGTACCTCAAATATATCCTTGTTGCTCCTGTAATTGTATGCCTTTCTGAACAGAAGAAAATTACGGCTTGCCAGCAATAAATACCGTTCCGTATCACTCATCCGTTTCCAGCAGTGCAATGCCTCCAAAAACTCATTAATGTCATCTGTCCATATCCCCAACAGCTTTGCGCGAATATAATCATTGAACATCTTGATAACAAGCAACTGGAAACGCAGGACATCTCTCAGTTCTGTATGCAGCAACATGATTATCAGCCTTTCCACGTCCTCATGCTTTTGACTCCACAACAGAAATCTTATCTTCTTGAGGACATCTGCCTCCCATTCCGTGAAGAGGCTCCAAAATCCATACGTCTGGGGTTTTTCAAGTATTACCGCTTGACGGTTTGCCATCATCTTCTCCCCCTTCGGCAATTCCTTCGGAATGTCCAGATCAATATTATCCAATTCACGATGCTGTGTCTTTCCCAAAAATGGTTCATGCAGGATGCTCGGTGCAACAGACATCTTCTCTGCCTCAACAAACTCTTCATACAATTTTCTTACATCTGGATCTGCCATGAATGAATCCATGTCATCTGGTCTTATTCCCCCCAAAAACACATCATTATCCTTCTCAACCAACAATTTTGGATTTAATGGCTCCAATTCATTTGGATATAGTGCCGAGGCAAATTGAACCATTCGTATCTGGTATTTTTCTTCCAATTCCTTTTGGTCAAACAAATGAAAAAGCAAGGCATAAAGCCTGCTTAGGTTGAATTGTATCTCAATGCCCAACGCCATCTTTGCCTGCGGCTTTTTCGCCTGAAGATAGCGTATCATGTTTGCCACGCTTTTCAATTGCTGAACTGGGTCTTCATGGCGGCAAATGAGGGATGTGACATACAAGGTCGTTCCAATCAACCTGTACGTCGTATAGTCCAATGATGAATATCGAGGTGACGTGGCAAGCCTATGGAAGAAATCATTGACTCTTGCCAACTGTTGCCGTCTTGTACCATTTCCCTCTAATGCAATTCTCAGATGTTCTGTCATCTCCCTTATCAATTCAATCCTCGGAAGATATGCTTGACCAAGTGAAGTCCCAAATGATTCCAGCCTTTCGCGGATTGTGTCTAACATCTCCCCAGATCCCTTGAAAAAAGCACTGATCGGTAAAAAGAAAATGTATACAAAAACCAACCCTTTCCTAATCACTATCCCCTCATCCTGAAGGAGGTCAAATAAACGCTCATTAATTTCCTGTCCCCATGGGATTTGGAGAAAAAGCTTTGCAAGTTCCAAATTTGAGGGTGCCACTGGAAAACTGGCCTTATTGGCAAGTTTCCTCAATTCACCGATCTTATCCTCTTGACCCACCCAAAGATAAAGCAATGCCAGATTCCTCAGAACTGAAACGTAATGGTGAAAATGGGTCGGTCGTTTTCTTGGCAACTTCTGAAGAAGATCCAACGCAATGCCATAATACTCAATTGCCGTATCCAATGCCCCTATTAAGGCATATGCCCCTGCCAAATCCATCAGGAAACGATAACGGTTCTGTTGCCTCTGCTTTTTTGCCCCTGCATACTTTTCTGCTTGGTGCATCACATTGACCATTCGCAGTATATTGGCGGCGGCAACCAAAACCTGCGCTTTCAACCTAAATATTGCAATGTCATTAAACAGTAGGGGAAACTTGGTTGTACTGACAACTTCATATTCTTCTGGCTCTAGCTTGTTCTCCATCTGATCCCTAACCTGCAACAATAACTCATCAGTATTGAGCCGCATGTGCACCGCATGCAGTTCTTCATAAATCGTTTCCCAATCAATCCCATGCATTGAATAAATTTTTATGTAAACTGAAAGGAAACGAAGATGAAGCATGAAAAGATCAGATCCTTCCAATTCTTGTTCTAGAACCTTCTCCATAATTCCCCCTGCCGATGCCATCAACTCCCCAAAAATTCCCAATGCATAATACTCATCCTCTGTCAGCACTTTGGAAATGATAGGTTCCAGTTCTGAATAGGGCTTGGGCAATTCTATCTCTGTAATGCCTGTTGCATCTGTATACTCCGAAAGCCTTGCCAGTAGGGGCGTTTCCCTTAGTTCCTCTATTTTGAGCTTCGTAATGGCCACTCCCGTCCTGTATCCTTCTTCCCTCGTCAATCTTAAAAACCTTCTGTGTGTCCTTGGGCAAGTTGGCTATTTAAAACGGGATAGACTCCCATCTGGAACCTTCCATTGTTGCTTTCTATCCTTCCCTTCCCCCTTTTCATGTTGCCATTCTCCTCTCTCTGTTCCCTCCTCCCCTTTCTTAATGTTTCTTTCCCATTCTCTTCTTCATTTCGACCTCTCTCACAATCTTCCTATAATCGCGGAAAAATAGCCAGATACGGCGACAGGTAATGGAAAATCCTGTCAAGATACATTCCATGCAGATGCGGTCCCCTATTGTTCACAATATCCAATCTTATCAATCTGAATAGCTCCTTCGCCAATTGCCTGTACCGTGTCTCAGATCGTGTAGCAATCCCTATCACCCGTCTTGGTGACAGTTCTCTCTCATACCTTTCTATGTCTTCTGCTGTCTTCAACTCCCCTTCCCCTGTTTGCAACGGAAATATCTCCTGAATCTTGTCTGGCAACTTGCTCGAAATCGTATCATTCCTGTGAAATCCCATCCAATTCACCAATTTCATGTTAGGGAACACATAAAGCAGATTCTTGTCAATTGGAGAAGTCCCTGGCATGGACGGCTTATAATACGTGAACATACAGACCTTGAACATCTCCAAAATGTATCTCCCAAAAAATAACAGCACCTCCAACGAACCACGAACTGCCTCACGGACAACTGTCCGTTCCCTCTCATCCTCCAAACGCTTTCCAATGATCCTGTCAAACAACTCCATGCAAACGGACACCAGATCCTCCCCAATTTGACGTTGCAAAAGCTCATCAAGCATCACAAACCAATAGCCCAAGACAAACATCACTCCTTGCCTCGCAACATTGGAATTCTGATCCAACTGCCCCAACAATGCCTGCTCAACAAACAGCCAATATTCGGGAACACGGGACAATTGTCTCACCCGTACCTGCATTGCAGAAAAATCCTCACGTTTCTGCTCAAAAAGCTTCAGCTCACGATCCATGTACTTCACACGGTATGCTGAGAAGTTTTTTCTGTTTGTATACTTCTTTGCCTTCTCTGCATCCCTTTTGCGCCGAAGCTCTTCCATCATCTCATCAAACTCCTTGTTCGGAAAATTTGCCTTCGCACGCTTCAAAATATAGCTCCTGATCAACTGGCTTGGTGTCATGGTCAGCAGTGCCCTCAATTGAGGGGGACGACGACCCTTTAACGCTCGATGAACCGCTTGTGCCACAAAATTCCTGAAAAGATATTCTCCACTGTCTTCATGCTCCACACTGAAACATCGATACCAAAAATCAGGAAAAGAGGAAAACTCAAGCTCTTCCTGTTTAAAAACCCCTAACTTGTCCGCCTGCTCGAAAATATCCACCTCTACAGCCCCAACCTTTCAACTGCTTCCTTTACCCGTTCCGAAGCACCCTCCAAAATCGGTGGCCCATGGCCTCCTACCAATACTTCAAAATCAAACCCTGCAAGCTTCTTGAATGACGCCTTCGCCTGCTCCATGTTCTCCGTGAAAACGCCTGGGGGCAATGATGCATTCCCCCTTCTGTCCGTAACCACAGCATCACCGGAAAACATGACTCCATTCCTCAAAAATCCCATAGAACCCTCTGTATGCCCTGGAAGGAAAAGTGCAGAAATACCATCCACCTGCTGACCATCCACTACATATTCCACCCCATGAACTGCTCGATTCCGAATAAAGGGATCAACTACAAAAAACAATGGCTTAATCAGCCAGTTCCGTGGCAATGGTCTCCTTTTCGGATGGATTACATAGTCCGCATCCCTTTCATTGATATAAATGATCGGATGAAAAACCTTCTCAACAACATGTGCCCCATTTACATGATCAACATGATGATGGGTCAGAAAAACCTTGGAAACACGCTTGTCTGAAAGCTCACTCCGAATATACCTCATAATCCCCTTTGCCTTCCGATTCATGTTTGTGTCAATTAGAATCAAGTCATCGCCGCTTTCTATAATGTAATTGTTTGAGTAGCCCTTGATCCAATGTATGCCATCCGCAATCTCTGAATTCGGACGTAAATCCACCATTGAATTTCATGGGCTAACCTGACTTATAATTATTTGGTCTCAACATCGGCGCATTACTTCTCTATAAGACTCAGCTCTTCTTCTCCCCTTTTTTCTATATTCATCATGTATAAATGTGAATTGAATAATATTGTTTGACTTACCTCCAATAAACTTGCCCTTTCCATATGGAACATTGCCAATATCTCTCAAACCTTAAAATTCATTGATTTTGCAAACCCAAAACCTACTATCAATTTGTATTTTCTAAATTCCAAAATTGGAAGCTGGTAATACTAAAAAAAAAGTTCCATTAAACATGAAATTCCTATGCAAAAAAAACACGGTTAAAAAAAATCCCTCTCCCTGAAAAAATGACCCGGCCGGGATTTGAACCCGGGTCGACGGGGGTCTTCTCATTGGCGATTGAAAGCCCGCCATGATTGACCGAGCTACACCACCGGGCCGATTTTGTTATTACCTGTCGGTAGTTTTCTGTCATCGCCGAAGCTTTTGACAATCTGTTTAAGGATTTTGATTTACTTAAATTTTGTTTTTGGTTACGTTGGCATCTTCTGCCATTGCTTATCAAGTGAAAATGATTGTTCTGCCTCTGTTTCAAATCTTGTTGAATAGAACACGTAACATCCCAACTGGCATATTAAGATTCTGAAGTGCTTGCAATGGGTCCTTTGTTTCGTCGATTGTTTGGCATATTTTGTCAATGGTGGTTTCAAAGATTCTACGGTATTCGATTACAGGTTCTGGAGTTGTGTCAATGGTCAATTCATTGCAGTATTCATTGACAATTTCACGATATTTCTTCTTATTTTCTGCAAATATTTGTGGATGGAGGAAAATTGGGGTTAAGAAAGCACCAAATCTGAACACACGGTTTTCTGCAATTTTCTTTATTGTCATTTTTCCTGTTTCCACGTCATAGGTCAAGGTGCAACCTGGGGCAAGATAACGTTTTGCCAGTTGAAGTGTATGCCTTTTACCCAAAATTTCTTCAAACGTCTTATTCGTACCTCCTGGTTTTGCATTATTCCAGCTTTGTAAATTCTGCTGAAAGAGGTCTGCGTCTAGGGTCAAATGGTGTAATATCCTGCGAAGGAGTGCTTCGATCCAAAAGTGGATTTTGTTGAGATAATGTTCCCTGTTTTTGAAAATCTGGAGATATTTTTGACCTTTTTCAGCACCGAGATATTTTGTCCCTAAAAATTCAGGATCAATGTTTTCAGGATACTGGGGGAAATGTCCTGGGAGTATTCTCAAATCAAGAATTGAAAAGGTGTTTTCAACTGGTTCGTCTTGTGTTTTGGGATCAAACCATACATAGACATTTTTCATGTGCATGAATTCTTTTTTGAATCTGATTTTGGCAAGGTTGCCTGTATTTCCATTTGCAACTTGCTTTAGTTCTTCAATCATTGACATTTCAAAAGGTCTGTGATGTTTTTCAGTCAAATCGGAGACAGATTTTGGATCCAAGTAGTTCTTTATTTCATTGAAAAAGGTTGCAATGAAGCTGATTTTCAATTTGCTGGTCTGCAAATATTGAATGAATTTCTTTGCCGTTTTAGGGGTGAGCTTTTTATTCACCATGAGGGAGTAATCGTTTAATGATCCTGTTGGGGGTCTGAACTGGAAAAACATGATTTTGTCATTGCCTTTTGTGGCTTCAACCAGTTCTACCAACGGGATTGGGGGTTCAATCCCTGCATATATCTCTGTTGTCAGTCCTCCCAAGGGGCTTGGCAGGAATTTATTTGAGTTTGATCTATGTGCTATCGGGAATTTTGCAAACCAATGTAGGATGGTGTCTGTATCTGTTTTCCTGATTTTTTCTGTGTCTATTGTCCTTCCCTTCAAATATTCCTTGATTTTTTGTTTTGGTATCAGGAATTTGATGAAAGCAGTACTTGATGTAATTCCCTTGACTGGGACATAATTGTTTACATATTCTATTCCTGTTGCCATTCGGGTTGTGGTGGTAAAATTTTCTGCTTCGGTATATTCAATGGTCTCTCCGTTTTGGTTTGGTTTGGACAAAATTATTGGGTTTATGTTCTTAAGGTATGTCCTTTCCACTATTTTCACGAATGGATCGTGGCTTATGCTGGATGTATTCCATTTCAGTTTGAAGATTGAAACATCAAATAAGCGGTAGTGATTATATGTAACAGGAAAATCATGTTGAATTTTTTGCAGTAGGTTTTCGATTTCTTGGATGGTTGCCCCTGCATAAGTAAGTATATTGATCTCAGGCATCCATTTTCCCAAGATGAAATTTGATTGGTGTCCTTGGTTCGGAGTATGGAAGAGCAGGTTGTATACCTGTTTTTGATATTCCCTGAAGAGATACAAGTCCTCTCCTTTCAGTGGTGCCCTTGAAAACAGCGATACATCGTCAATGATGATGGAAAACATGTTGGGATCATCAAAATATCTCACGATACCGTCTTGGTCGATAAACTTTGTGATGCCAAATCGAGAAACTGTTTCCTCATTTGTTTTTATGGTTTGGGGTGCGAAGAAAGTGTCCTTGTCAATAATACCAAAAAAGGTGTTTCCCATGGTATCTCTCAATGGTATCTGTATAATGCGGGAAACATCGGCTCTGGTGTTGACTTCCGCGATTCCCAAACTGTCATGGCATCTAAGGGTCATGAGGTTATTGTCCATTGCATTTTTTACGGTATTGATGGAACTGAATGTGATGCCAAGATCCGTGACCTCGACCCACCTTCCACTTCGCATGAATTCAATAATCTGGTGTTGGGCAATTGAATTCTCCATTTTCTGGACATATCCTGTTATGATCCTGTCAACAATGTGTTTCTGGTTTGCCAAGAGGTTTGAAAAATTTTTCCCAAAGTTGTCTTTTGAGATGGCTGACTTGAAATCATCTGTAGCAAGGTCTGCGGCATTGGTGGAACTCAATTCTTTTGTACCGACATTGAACAGTTGATGAATACCTAATGTGGCTGCAAGCTTTGTCCAATCTCTCTTAAGCCTGTCAATTCGTCCAAGCCCGATTCCATCAGTAAACAGTCGCTTGTCCTCTGTAGTTCTGATAATCGCAGGATAATCCCCAATTCTTCCAAGTATCAATTTACTGTTTTCATTTCCTTTTTCGACAATTTTCTTTGCCTCTGTGATGAATATTCTTTGATCCAGTCCCTTTGAAAGATTGAGCTTGTATTCTCCAATAGTATTCATGAATGTCTTTTCCTGTATCCTCTCAATGAGAAAATTGGTGATTTTTGTCAAATCATTGTTTTCATCAATTGGTGTGACTGGGATGATCAATGTCAGCCTGTCTGTACCTGAAGAGATCCCATTTATATCGAGGGAATGCTGGATGATATGGTCAATAGCATTCTTGAGAGCTTCTTCTATACGATCCACGGATTTGCGGGAAACTTGGATGTCTCTTTCTTTCATCATCTTGATGATTTGCCTTTTCTTTGTATCTGGGAATTTGAATACTGCATCTGTGAGTATATCGGTGTTATTGGTGAATTTGTTTAAAACCAATGTTGGGGGAAAGGTTCCCTGATCCACAAGCATTTCTCGTATTGAATACCCTCCCAATTCCCTTTCGAGCATATGCAGGACAAGCTTTTCCGCTTTTTCACCTTGGAATGAAAACATTTTGCATCCTTTTATGAAATTGGCATTTGAGCCTTTTATGAAATCAATTAAGTCGTATTTTGTGATTTTTTCAACATTCTTGTTTTTCCTGATGAAGTCATAGTATTCACCAAGAAGGTTTGCATCCTTTGTCCCAAAGTAGATTTGAACCTTTCTGTCCCTTAAGAACTGGGATTTAGACTTGTAGTGCTGGAAACGGTACAAGACATTGGTCCTTTGCATGAAAATCATATAGGGGCTGATTTTCTCGACCATGCAGGGGTTATTGGTCTCAAAAAGCTTGATCAAGCCATTTCCCGATACAACCTGTTGTGAAATGGGTTCTAAAAACTTGTTCTGGTCATTTTTTATACCTGAAAAGTGGTATATTGGGCATATTGTCTGTAAAGGTGTAACCGAAAAGTCAAATGTGCCCATTTCCATTATACAAATATTTGGATGCAAAATACCATTCAAAACAATATTGTCCTTACACTAGGCAAAAATAACAAAAAAAAGAGGGGGATATATAATGAAACTGTATCGACTTCCTGTCAATGCAACTACAATCCTTGTAGGTATCGTGATTTCTTTTTTCCTTGCCTTACTGGCCGATAATCCCATGACAAGATTTTATCAACTTGTCTATTTCTTTTTTGCAATCATTGCCCTCAGGGAAATGCAGATACTGATGCTTTTGATAAGGGCAAGGGAAACTGAACCCAAAAAAGTGCCGAAACAGGCAATGCATCTTGTTGAAGCCCGAATTTTTCTCATTATTTGGATCATGTCTGTTTCATTTGTCATAAGCACATACAGATATTTCGGAATTGAACGCACAACTCTTGCAACATGGCTCAATAGGTATGACGACACATATCTCTTTACTTCCATCATCTATCTTGCAGGGATTATGCCCACTATTGTTGTCAGCAGAATGCAACCCATACGGACAGTCATGGCAAATAATTATTCCCTTCTTACCCCACTCAAAAAAGCGTTATCGCTGGAAAAGATTGCGAATGCAGATTCTTTGGAACTTTGAAATCCTGTTGAAGTTTGATATGGTCTAGTGAGGACTGATGGATTTTTGATTATGATTTCCCTGTGGCAAGTCAATTTGGTTGGGCAGGGGAAAAGTGATTCTTTTGTGGACTTTCTTGATTTATTTGCCAGAAAACTAAGGGACACTTGCTTACTAACCGCATTGGGCGATCGAACATCAAGTAATCGTTATAATGGATCATTATTTATTCCCAAGGATCATTTCATTCGAAAAGAGATACTCGGTCGAACAGAAACAGGCATGCGAGGAAGGGATGCTTATGGGAAGACTTCCAATTATGGTGCTAAAATTTTTGTCATTCTTCCTTCCCATAACTTGGTTCTTACTATTGCTACAGGGCAATTCAAGGAAAATCCTGTTGCCAACGACCTTTTGGGTCTCAAAAGAATCTTGGCAACAATTTTAAATGTTCTTAGCTTCAGGTTTGAAAACGGTCTGTTGCCAATTGAACTTGCCAATGCAGTCGCTTCTCTTTCCACTTATCCTTCTGCCCATATTCTTGAACTTTTCGCCAAAATAAGGATGCATTCGCCTTAATTTCGCATTTTCTTACATTTATCCCTTTATTATCCGAATTTTTGCAAGTTATATTAATATATCGAGACATCGAAAATTTTTATATGGTAACAGCAGGTTACATTTCTGGTATCGGAACACTGATCGACCTTTTTTTCTCCTTTATTTTTGCCATCCGGCTCTATAAGCCTGCAAAAGAGGATGGTTTCTCCCCTATCTCTTTCAGGGGTTCATTCTTCTGGTCATATGTATTCTTCTCCTTATTTTTCGCATTCATGAGTCTTAATTTGGTATCTGATGACCCTCTTTTTATTGGACTTTGGGGATACACGTTTGGACATATCTTTTTGTACATTGTTTATGCAGTTAATGTATTTGCTCCATTCTCAGTCATAACGGAAAACAAAAAGATTCCTGGTATAATTAGTGCCATTCTACTTGTGTTAGGAAGTGTGATAACCTATATTAATTGGACTGCTTATGCATCAGGGCAGACCCTCCCCACTTTTGAGAATGGTGTGACCATCTGGAATCCTCCTCCAATTGTTGCAGCTTATATTGCTGGTGCTTCTGTATTTGTCTGGGTGATACTCTCATTCTCAGTTTTCATCTACCATTCAATAAAAACAGAATATGGATGGCTAAAACGCAGGTCTCGGCTGATTGGTTTGGGTTTCCTCACTGTTACCGTTGGTGGCCCGCTTCATGATGTTTCACTTCCTGGATTCTACATTCTGATTGCAGATATCGTAACCTCTTTGGGCTTTGTAATCATGTCTCTAGGCATTTTTACATCTCCCCCTAAAGAAAACTAAAACATAAAAATACTAAAACATCATTGCTTTATCCATACGAATAATTAGCTGTGAAACTCCTTTGTATGTGGCTCTGATAAGTGTCTGCAAGGGATCCATTTTGCTTCCCTTGGCTTCAGGAAGCATTTCATCAAGTGCCTTAAGTGTTTTTTTCATCATCTCCAATCCTTCTGTATCCAGTTTTTTCTTTTCTATCCATTTAAGAATCTTCTTCGCGGCTTTTTTCGGAGATATTTTTCCCTCATACACTTGCATAAGAATTGGGAGAATGGGGTCTTTACTTGTCTCAACTGCAATTGTCATGCCCTCTTGGCTAACAATTTCATCCATTTTCGCTTGAAGTTGTGAAAGTAGGGAAAGATCAATCTCTGTTGTGTTTTCAATAAGCCCAAGTTCATTTTCTACAAGTTCGTTTATTATATCACAGATTTCACTAACTTTTTGTTTTTGATCTTCTTCTTCTGCAATTACTGCAATATATCCTTTTGAAAATTTTTCAATTTCCAAATAAGTTCCTTTTTTCTCTGTCAATTCAGCCGCAATTGAATTCAGGTCAAGCCCAAATTCTTCCATCCGGGGCAGAACTGCTGAAAGGAAGGCAGATACAAGAAAAGGGTCCAAGGTATTTTGGTCATATGTTCGATCTATTAGGTTAAATCCCAAATCATCAAAGACCAATATTTGGTGTATCATCTATTATAAAAAAATTTCCTTCACCATATTTAAACGTTTACTCCTTTTTCATTTCCTTAGTGGTTGTATTAACACTTTGTGGTTGTGTTAACAGTTGCTTAAATTTAATATCTGTTTTAATTCATAATACAGGTTCATTGTATTGTCCCCAAAAAAATTACGTTGTATTACTGTTTTTTGGACTGATAACCCCTATATTCAAAATATACAACACCAATTGTTCCTTGTCGTGGATGGTGGATTTTCCTTATTTGTTGAATTGATGAATTGATTAACGAAATTGGATGATCGGGTACATCTGCATCATTGCTTTCCCATTGATTTTCTCAGGATCGGGTACTTCCATTGGTGCAATTGGCTTACCAACGGGTGGATAGATATCAATCTCCGTGCTTTTTGCCCCAACCTCTTCAGATATCTTGACCAACGTGTCATGGAACGGCAAGATTTCATCAATAAGCTTTTTGTCCAATGCTTGTGGTGCTATGAACACTTTTCCTTGTGCGTTTTCCTCAAGGGTGTCTCTTGGAATCCCCCTATTAGTAGAAACATGCTCCAAAAATATGTCATAGATACTCATGACTTGTTTTTTCATTATTTTCAATTCCTCTTCTGTCCAAGGTCGTTCGGCTGACATAATGTCCGCATGTTGACCTCTGGTAAAGACATATGGTTTGATTTTTTGCTTTTCCAAAAATTCTTTTCTTATCAACTTGCCGTTGATAACGCCTATTGATGCTGTAACCGTTGTTCTTTCTGCAAAGATCCGCTTTGTTGACATTGAGATATAGTATCCTCCAGAAGCCGCAACACTATGGAAATATGCATACAACGGCATTTCTTTCGACAAGAGCCGTAACTCATTCAATATGTTTTCCGAGGCTGTGGCACTCCCCCCTGGGGAATCAACAAAAAGCACTGCCGCCTTGTATTTTTTCTTGTTCTTTCTCACCCTGCGTATTGCATTGATGGTTGAAATGTCTGCAACTTGATATTGTTCCTCAAATGGGTTGGGCAGACCACGATCCTTGCCCTGTCCATCAATAATGTTCCCGACCGCAGGAATGACTGCAATTTGTGATCTCTTCCTGCCAGGTATCAAAATCCTGTTCATGGCATCTTGAAATTCGGTTAAGACGGCTTTTTCATCGTCTTTCTTCAACTCATCCAGAAGATGGGCCGAAGAAATGATGGCATCAATCCAGCCCTGCTCAAATGCTTCCTGATCCGTCAAGGGAGAGGAATCTATCATTTCCCTTACTTTCCCAATGCTTTGTTTCCTTCCCTTTGCAATGTCTTCAACTAACCCTTCAAATACTGAGTCCAGCATCCAGTTGATCATTTCCTTTTGTTCCTCTGGCATCTCGTCATATGCAAAATTGTTCAGGGCTGACTTATATGGGCTGACTTGTATTATTTGAGCCTCAAACCCCCATTTCTCAAGGAATCCTTTCAAAAAGGGAACCTCCCCCTTTATTCCTATTGCTGCCAATGTTCCCCCCCTTGTCATGAAAATCTTGTCTGCAACACTTGCCAGATAATACTCTGCCATGTCATATCCTGAAGAATACACATGGACTTTCTTGCCATGCTTTTGCCACAATGCCAGCAATTGCCGCAGGAATTCATAGTTTCCAAAACGCCCCAAATCCAGATTGTTCAATTGAACAACAAGGCCCTTGACTCTTCTGTCCTTAACCAGTCGCAATGTTGCCTCATATAACCCGAAAAGTGTCATTGATGGTGAAGGGAATATCTTGCCCTCTAAAAACGATTTCTGCTTTGCATACACTGGCAGCTTGCCTGACAATGTCAAATGCACATAGCCAATTTTCTTACGAAACACCCTCCGTTTCAGATTGCGTGTCCGCCTGAAAAGCCTCATAAAAAAAATACAAAATCTGTCAAATTTAAAGATTAACTATTTGTAATATACAAAATTCTGTTTTTCATTACATGTTCTTATTCAACATTCAATGAAATCTGGAAACTTTGCCATTTTCAACAGCTTGTCAAAATCCTTGATCAATTCCTTGATTGCATTCTCCACTATGATCCTTACCTTGTCAAATTGTTTTTTGTCAATTGGATGGGTACCATGCCCAAAAAGAGACTCATTTCTTCCTTCCTTTATCTCCTGTGTCTTCTCATAGTATTCGTTAAGTTTCTGAACTTTCTTGTCATCTGGAAGCCCTTTCTTCATGTACTTCATCATTGAGAAAAGGGTAATCTTGTCTTTTGGGTTATCCACCATCTCCTCATCTAATTTCAATAATTTTCCAAGTTCCTCATTTTTCATTGTTGACGATACATCCTTGAACTTATTTTTTAGATAATAGAATGGAAGCATTTCAAACAAGCGATATGCCAAGGCAAGCCCTTCCTCCAACTTCCCTTGGTCTTCTCTTCGCAAAATATTGGCATACAGGTCAACTATCCTGTATTTGTCTACCATATTTCTCTCTCCCTCCTGCCACGTTTGTTCAAGCTTCTTAAGAAACTCTATATTTTTCTTTATTTTCTCCTTGACACAATCCTGCAGTAGATTGAACCCAGAAACTAAAGCTTCTTTTAAGCTATCCGAAATCTGGGGTCGTTTTTCCTTGTCACTGTGCTTAAATCTATCCCATTCATTATATCCATCCATAACTTCCTTTAAAATCGATAATTGACCCCGTAACATGATTAGCTTGTTCTTTATTACTATATCGACCATGTCCCTTGCATCTGCAAAATTGTAACGGTTTGCAAGCTCCGCAATTATCCTTATCTGCAAATCTCCAAATTTGTCATAGGGATTGGGAATTAGCTTCAATTGCTCTGTAAATGGCATCATTGTCATATTCTTCTCGAATCCATGTAGATAAACCATCGGAATTGAATAATAGAATGACACCGCTGCTGCTCCTGCACTCATCGCCTTCCGACCGCCCGTAGGATCAAAAGCCAGTTTCTTGTTAGATTCCTTGGCATCCTCAAAAATTTTCTTAGTCACCTCATATATCCTCGATGGGTCTACCTCATCGATCTCATAAAACTCAATTTCCACATGATCCCCAAAATGTTCCTTTACCTCAGTGGCTGTTTTCAATGAACCGCTTGTATGGAGAAGGAAGACTTTTTTTGGTGATACCAGTAAAATTGAAATTATCAGTGGTTCTTTACGCATTCCTACTGTGAGAATCAGCCAATCCGCTTGTATTATTGTGTTCATGTCGTTTTGCGGTACGTATTTTTGAATGTTCTTTATATGTTTCAACTCCTGCTTGAACATGGAATTAGATATGTTTCTTAATTGTTTCGTATTCTCTTCTAGATGGAATTGCACCATACGATCTATGAACTTGTTATATCCCTTTTCCCTGAAATAATCTAATGCAGGCTTGATCAACAGATTCTTTTCCATTTCTTTTAGAACCGATTCTTTATCTTCTGGACTCCCATCCATAAGATTTAATCTCCTCCTCTTTAAAAAATATTGAGGGTTACAATCGAACATTTGCAATATCTTCTTTTCTAGTATTCCAATCCCTGCAAAAAATTACTTGATTCCCACTCCTCAATTAGTTCTCTTTCTTTCTTCTAAAATTCTACCTTTTTTGATACCGTTTCAAATCTTATGCCCCTTAATCTCTTGCGTCAAAAAAATCCCCTTATTTATTATTTTCACCATCTTCTTGCGAAAAATTTTTTAACGTCGGGATTTTATTATAGTATGCCCCTTGGGGGATGGGAAGGTGCAAGGGATAGCTAACTTTCCAATTCTCTTGAGGGGAGAGGGATGTATTATGAGAAACAAGATAATCATATTCCTGATACTTGCGTCTTTAATGACGATGAATGTCAATGCGGAATGGATTCCTGGAAGATATGAACTTGCTCCTGTAAAGGATACCTATGTGTCCATTGCAGGTGCTCTTGCAAATCCAACCGCAAACTACGGTGGTGCAGAAACCCTCTATGCTGGCAGCGGTTTTGACGGAATTTCTGTTACTGCAATCATGTTTGATCTTTCCACCATTGGAAAACCCTTGTCAAAACTGACTTTCAAAGCGGATGTTACTGTTTATGACTCTTCAACTCGATATCTGCTCGTTGGTGTGGTTCCCAATGTTGATTGGAATGAGTATACTGTCACAGGTGTAGACAATCCCTTCAATGCAACTGATTTTGGAACTTCCAGTCCAAACGACGATATTGTCTACACTTCAACCATTGTCACGGGATCAACAGAAGAGGTCTCTTTCGAGCTCAATGACTTCCTTAATCAAACAGGAACTCTCACGATCCTTTTGGCACAGAATTGGGGTGCGGATGGTTGGGTCACATTGGATGCAAAGGAGAATAAGTATCTCTCTGGCTTCTCAAATCCACCACATCTTGAATATTCTGTGAAGGAAATAACGTCCACTTCTCAATCTGCATCTACTGGTGCAGGTGGCAGTGGTTCTGATAGTGGTTCTGATAGTGACTCTGGCGCAGGGACCATATTGTTC
Source organism: Candidatus Heimdallarchaeota archaeon (assembly GCA_015523565.1). GTDB lineage: Archaea > Asgardarchaeota > Heimdallarchaeia > Heimdallarchaeales > Kariarchaeaceae > WAKA01. Next base: position 45,180 of record WAKA01000219.1, read on the forward strand.
CTTGCCGCAGTGGGTGGAGGTATCTACTTCTATAGGAAGAGAAAATCAAAAAAACAACAACCAATCTATAACCCACCAATTAACAATAATATAAGGTAATACGTAATTCAAGCATTAAATCATTGTTGTAATCACTTATTTTTAACAAAAAATTCATTCTAAAATTACATAGCAATCTCTTTATAATTTGATTATTGTTTATGAAACTATATCTTATTTCGTCTTTTTGTAAATTATTTTCTAAAAAAGCGGGTGTTTGAAATCGGTCAGACATCATTCCTTAAATACTGCGAAATATATTGCTATCTTATGGGAAAGCATTTGAAAATTCCCCCTCTATCTTTCAATGACGGCAAACTCAAGGAAATAGATGTGCGAATCGTTGGGTTTAGCCAAAAGTATGAAGATATCCTCATTCGCTGGGCAATGGGGATTGTCTTTATCTGGTTCGGTATCCTGAAACCACTTGGAATGAGTCCTGCTGAAGAAATAGTTGTCAAAACCAACAATGTTGTGCTTCCCTTCATTGATCCAAATTTCATGGTTTGGTTCCTTGGCATCTATGAGGTATTGATTGGAATTTTCCTAATCATAAAACGCTTGAACCGTGTCGGGATTTTGTTGTTGGCTTTCCAAATGCCTGCTACTCTCCTGCCTCTTTTCTTGTTTCCAGATGTAACGTTTACTCAAGTTCCATGGGCATTAACCCTTGAAGGGCAGTATATTGTCAAAAACTTAGTTCTAATGGCTTCTGCTATTGTCATCGCAGGAAACGTAAGAAATGATCATCGATGAATTTATTGCTGTTCATCTTGATTATCTTGATTTCCCTTTCCTAGTTTGGAAATGCTCTCACCAATTTCTGCGATGCCTTCTCCTAAAATCTTGGATGTTTCCTCCATTCCCTTGACAGTTCCTTTCAGTGTGCCTTTCATGCCCTCCACAATTGGCTTTGAAAGTTTCTCCATTGGTGTTTTCCCCTCCTCCAATCCTTTCTTTGCTCCTGTTATGGTATCGTCAACAACTTTGGCGATTCCTTTCAAAGGTGCTGTGGCTATTTTCGCCATGCCTATGGACATACCTGCAACTGCCTCTGCAACATTTCCTGTTACCTTTTTCTTCTTTTCATCCTTATCTTCTGTATCCATAGGTAAAAGCATGCTTTCCCGTTATTAAAACCTTTAGTGAAAAGAATATAATTGGGGATCATTTATTTCCACTGGGCTGGCAACTTTTCAAGCTTGATGGCATCAATTCATATCTTGTCAATGCGTCTCTTGCCGAGATACGATTTCTTTAAAAAATAAGGAACATTGCTTGGTTCTGCTTATTCCCGAAATGGAAATTTTCTTTTCTTTCCGATATCTCCCCTTTCAATATCTACACAAACCATTTCCACCAAAAAGCATAACCTACCGAAATATTTTTCTGAAGTGAAGTTCTCTAAGAAATTGCAGTAATAAAGCCCTGTGGTGTAGTGGTCAATCATAGCGGACTTTGGATCCGTTGACCCCGGTTCAAATCCGGGCAGGGCTATTTTTTCTTTTTGGCTAATTTTCATTCACTTTTTTTTGAATCCCCTAAAAATTGATTTAATTTGTAAACCTGAAGGCTTATTATTTTCGAGGTTCATACTTATTTGTTGAAACGCCTATTTCCAATTTTTTTTCTCCTTCCTCGCGCTGTTTCTGCCCATGGAGGCGGTGAACTGGATACTGGATCTGAATTCGGGCCAATCTCTTTTGCATTTGTATTTGCAGGAGTTCTGATATTTGTCGCCATTGTTGCTTCGGGTATTTGGTTGATCAAACGGAAGCCAATCCCCTTGGAAAACCCCAAGACATACGTGGAAAAATTGAATATGTTCAGCAGGAATGCCCGACTGTATATCCTACATATACAGGGTATGAGCCTAACGTATGGTGTTCGAACCATTCTTTATAATATTTACCTGCTTTATGTCTTCCGTGATGGGGTTTCTTTCTTGGGATGGTTTTTTGAACCCGTTTATTTTATTGGTCTGCTTCTTGCTTTGGGTTCCATGATTACAGGTTTGATGGCTCCATTTAATGGGATCATTGTTGATCGGTTGGGCAAGAAATGGAGCTTCATAATGGGTGATTTTATAGGGTCATTGACCATCTTGGCTGTTGTACTTTTCCCTCAGCCTACCGTGGTTGCATTTATGCAGATTTTGCGTTCTGCTGTCATGTCCATTCACGGCATTGCCGAAGGTCCTTTCATCTATGAACAATCCACTAAAAAGGAACGGGTACATTTGTTTTCCGTTTCTTCTGGCTTTTCAACCTTGGCGTCAATGTCGGGCAATCTTACGGGAGGCGTTGTTCCTTTGGGCATTGCCCTTCTCTTGTTTGGTACTCCCATAGTTTCAGGAACCGCCTCAATTCTTGTTCTAAAAGTTGGACTTTTTGTTTCTGTCCTGCTCTGGTGGCTTAGTCTTGTGCCTGCCTTTCCAATGAAGGTTTCAAGGAAGGAATCGACCCATTCAGTCAAGGCTCGATTGTCTTTCAAAAATGTCAGCAATTGGGGGACAATCTGGATCTTTACTTTGAACTCTATTTTCATTGGAACGGGAGCAGGTCTTTTTGTCTCGTATTTCAGTCTCTTCTTTCTTCTCAAATACAAGGCAGACACTGCAAGCATGGCTGTTATTTTTGCCATTGGGTCATTTTCCGTTGCTGTCGGCAACTTTTTGACCCCTATCTTGTCGGAAAAATTGGGAAAGGTCAACTACTTGGTTTCAAGCAGATATCTTAGCATAATTTTCATACTGCTCCTCCCCTTGGCTCCTCTGCTTTTCCTTGCCGCAGTATTCTATGTCCTTAGGATCACCCTGATGGCTGGTAGTTTTCCAACTGAATCTGCCTTGGCAATGGAGGTCGTCAATGATGAGGAACGGACAACATTGGAGGCAATGAGGATGGGGGGCTCCTCCGTTTTTTCTGCATTCGGTTTTCTTGCAGGTGGATATTTCCTGTCAATCAATGATTTCTTCACCCCTTTTGCCATTGCAGGTGCCCTTTACATGCTTGCCACAACCATTTTCTGGCTCTATTTCAGAAAGGAAAAACAGGTCTTGTCCACTCCTGTTCCCACTTCAATATTCTAATGCCATGTTTTCCTCTCCCTCAAAAAACTCATGCCTTTGTTCTTGGATATGCTCTTGTCTTTGTCGATAACGATTTCTTATGAACCTTCGTCTTTCTCTTTGCATGTCTTGCGCTCCAATGGTCAAATGAACTGGTATGCCGTTAAACGCCACCATCCAACCTGTGACATGTTTTCCTGCTCTTACCTCAAACGCCTCCTCATCACAGACGGGTATTGTTTTTGAAATAAGGAGCTTTGGTGCATGTGGCTTTGCAGGGATTTCCTCTTTTGGATCAAGCAACATGCTGGCAGTATCGATAAGGTTTGCATCCAATACACTTTCCCATACTTTTTTCCATAGATCTGTTGAATTGAACAACTCTGCATAAGTCAATTCTCCATTTTCAAAGATTGCTATGCCAGTTTGGTTTTTGACTGTAAACGCAGGTAGGATTGCTTCCCTTGCTTTTTCAATCAGGTCTCTTCTTGTGCTACGTATCACTCTTTCCACATCTAGAAAGCTTTCTGTAGGTGATTCCATTCTATTGACTCCAAACTCGTCCATTGTCTCCCTGATCGATCTCCAAGTTGTTGATTGCATTTCTGCGCCCCGCATGGCGTATGATTTTGTTCGTCGTGAAACCATCTTTCTGGAAAGAGTAAATTTTCTTGATCCAGTATAAAACCATCTCCCTTGCTCTACACAATTTACAGGTATTTTCACTTTCTTTTCCCCATTGACAATGAATGGTCTTGTAATGGTTCTTGTCTGTTTTCCACCCTCCACAATCAATCCTGAAAGGATCAGCAATGGTTGGTCTGACTTGGAAATAAAGTAAATCTCGTTGACAGATTCATTTTCCATTTCTTCAATGGAAACCATGTTGTCGAGCTCATGCACAAGATGCATTTGCATCATCGGTTGTGCATGTGGGTTGCAAACAGGCACAAATGTCACATCCTGTACAACCACACTCCTATCCCAATTCAATCCTTCAAGAAGTTCGTTGGAATGCAACATTGAATAAAAAATATATATCCTCATTGATAAAGTTATCTGTTTTTGAAACTTGTATGGTTGATGGGATTGCATAAAGAGTTTTCCACAATTTTTTGTGCTGATTTTCAAGTGAAATGACAAACCTTATGTGTGTAGTCGTAAGTATTAGTGTAGATGTCAATTGATATTTCTGATTACCAGAAGCGGGAACTTGTAAAATTATTGACTAAAATCTCACGGGAATGCGAGCTTGAGGCATTGGGCATTGTCAATCGGCAAGGGATATCCCTCGCTTTCTTTGTTGGGGCTGGGGCTGACAAGGATCTGCTTTCTGCAATTTCTGCCGCTATTGCGTCAACTGGTGAATCTGTGACCAACAAACTACAGCATGGACACTTGAATGACATGCTTATCAGGGGTGACAGGGGCTTTACAATTCTGGCTATTGCTGGTGAATACATTCTCATTGGTGCTTCAAAAGAAGCTCATGCCATTGGACTGACATTAAATACCATCCGTGATTCAGTTCCAAAGCTTCGTGAAATCTTAAGCTAATGTCATGTCATTCGTTTCTGCATTTCTTTGAGGAACAATGTCAAAAATAAAATGACGGCAAGAGAAACGCCAAGGTCAAACATCATTTTTTGAACAGGTTCATTTGGTCCGTTCTCCTTGTAAAAATCTGTACTTGACAGGACATATTCCATAAGATAGAAAAAAAGGAAATAAAAAAGAGCATATACAAGCAGGGCTGATTTGGCCGCTGCAACTGTTATGTCCCTATTCCTATACACTTTCTCTTGGTTCCAGTAGAATTCATCAAGCAAGACCTGCATGAAAAAGAGGAGAATCCCTGTTGAAATTGGTACCGTGATAACAATCCATTGATAGTCCTTCTCAATCAATTCAACAATCTCCCTCAAATAATAATAGAATGGCAACTGAGCTATCAATGAATAAAGAAGCTGGACTGCGGCAGTCCATATTGACCGTGGTGCCGTCCACTCAAGTCTGTTGGAGGATCTTACTGTACTCATCAACGAACTTTTGTGCAGTGCCTTATAAAAAATTCTCTTCAGACCGGATTACATCTTCTGTTCTTGTCCGGAATCTGCCCTGCGATCCCTGATGATCTTACGTCCAATAACCCACCAGACGTTGACAAACTCTCCTGGTTCCAATCCTTGCAGTTCTGGCTCTGTTGGCAGGGGTGTCTCATAAGTCTCGTAAGTTTCCTGATCCATTAGTTGGACAGAATCGGGTGTGACATTCAAAACCTGTGCCACCCTTTTCTCAATGACAGGCACCATGAACTTGTCATCCCCTGGTGCCACAATGGATTTCTTGTTACCTGTGAACAGGTTTTCAATCTGCATCCGAACCTTGGCGTGTCCATGCTTTCCAGCTTTAGACTTGTCAGATGACTTGATGACATAGACATCATTGTCATAGACTATATAGTTTCCAACTTTCAGTTGTCCTGCTTTTTTCGGTTTAACGTCAGATTCACTCATGCTTTACTCTAGTGTCAATTTGATGGTGGATACTTTAAGATTTTTCATTGCTTTCGGAATGTTTCAATCCTATTGGCTTCCTTTCGTACTTTATGGTTAGTGGCGTTATTCATTTCCTATAAATTGATTTTGTGAAAAAACTTGATTTTTTTAATTATAAACTTCTGTTTTAATTACTCTCATCCTGGCTTGCACGAATTTGTGCCATTGTCTGGTCGAATTCATTCATTCGAAGAGTCATATCCTCTGGATATATAACTTTATAGATTCTAATCAGGGGGTAGTCGCCATGTGCAATTGCTCCTGCACCACCTGGAGGATAGCCTGAACTTCTGAACACTTCCTTGAAATAGGTCAAGCTGGTTACTGGATGGGCGTCTAGGTCTTTCAAAAGGTTACCCTTCAATCCCTGCCTGTCTATGAATGGTGGAGGAGATTGATCCACACCTGTCATGTCAGCAGGTGCATATGCCATGAGCCTATAGAGGACTGAGTCATAAAACTTTTGCAGATACCCATCAGTTGGCTTGAAGTAATCCTTTTCTTTTACTCCAAATTCAGGAGTGTATTTTTCAGAAATCCTGATCATCCAGATGGCCTTTCCTATGTCCGAAGACAGCGAAAGAACTCCTGCGGCAGAAAATACCAGTACATATTGCACATTGTATTTGTACATCAAGTTGATCGCCGCAGTTTCATTCCACATGAGCATTGTTCCCACAACGCCTATCTGCGTTGAATTAATTGTGCTACCATCCACCAACGTAATTGTTTCTCCTAAACTTGTAATATAGTATCCATAGTCCCACCATGAGAGCATGACAGGAGGCAATCTGTCAAGTCCTGTTTCTTTCAGGTATTTCTTATAGGATGTGTGATCCCTCATCCACTGGAATGCCTGCATCCAATCATCAAGCGCACCACTTGGTTTGCCGTCAAGTGACGGTGTTATTTCTGGTCTGGAATATCTGTCCGCTGCGGCTGTTATCCCTGCACTAACCATGATTGCCAAGAGTCCAAAGACTGCCGCGTATGCCATGAAGGTATAGGTGTTCCCCATTCTTTTCAGTCGCATCGTGGCTTTGGTAACCTTTATTCTCTTGTGTGAAAGCAATGCGTATGGGATGAGCAGATTGTCAACTGCAAGGGCAGTCAACAATGCGGCCGCAGGTGCAAGGATTAGCAACAGCCTGATCATTGATCCGCTGAAATAAATGGTGATCAGGCCCCATGTAAGTGTAAACAGATTCCTTTCAGTTGGCTTGTTGATGGCAAAATAGAGCCCAATGGGAATGAAGAAAACCATTGTGTTGATGTTGAAGTAAAGGCTTGCCCATGTCAATGGCTGGTGCTCACTGACGGAGTCAATAAGTGGGAGCTTTGATCTTGAATCAGGAAGGATCACAGAAATGAATTTGTCCCCGATTGTCTCCAGTGCGCCTATGTATGCAAGCCCTGCGGCGGCAAGCCCAATAATTGTCAACAGGAATACAAATGCAAGCAATAGGATTTGCTTAAATACCTTTGGAGGAAGGTTAGCCGAAAGGTTTTGGACAATTCCAAAAAAGATGAGGAAGACAATGATGCCTATGGGTCCAATTCCCTCAGTTGAAAGCAGAAATTTTCCGCCTATACGTGGAATGAGTATCATCAAATAGGTGCTTACGAAGATTGTAATCGTGTACACCTTCACGAGCCTCTCAGAATAATGCCCTGTCATGACAAGGACGAGTGCATAGATTCCCAAAAGGTCATATCCGAACCTGAATGCACCCCAGCTTGATCCAAGCATGAACAAGGACAATCCCGCAAGGATTGCAGACCCTGCAGAGTTTCTTCTGAGAGCCCTGATAAAGAAATAAAAGCTCATTATTGTGAAAAGAACACCTACGGATTCATTGTCAAAGAACCCTGCAATCGACCTCTGTACATAGGATGGTGTAACTGCCATTGTCAACGCGACAATGAGACCGCCCCTGTCTGAGATGAGTTCCTTACCAAGCAGATAGCTAAAGTATACTGTAATGGTGCCAAAAACGACTGGCACAAGGTAAGCCGCAAATGCCAAGGTAACATTGAACCCAAGAAACTGCAGGATCAAGTAAATCAGGATCGCCGCCAATGGGACTGCGATATACATTGAGACGCCAACTGCCCTGCCATATGGGAACCAAGTGTAATAGTCATGCCATTTGAAATATCCTATAAGTCCGTTTTCCAAGATATAGCTTGCACTTCTGAGCTGGAACCATGGATCAAACGCCTTGATAAGCGGATCCCAGCCCTGCAGAGTTGGAAACAGCCGGACAATAAATCCAAGCAGGAGAATCAGGAAAAGGGAAAACTGTTTGGTGACTGAGCCCTTTTCGATCTCATACTCCTCGAAATGGTCTCTGACACGTTCCCCGATTCTCTCTGTCAATTCCTTGAATCTGTCGGAATGTGTTGTAGTACTCATAATATTGCCTCTTTTAAGTGGGATTAAGGAGAAACTTCCTTCATTTCCTTGTCAAATGAACCCCTTAAAAAATCATAGTAACGCGACATGAGTTAAAGCAATTCAACTATGGAGCTTATCACGCAATCGTTTTTGCCTCCGGATTTTTGCGGCCTCATATCTCCGCTTTTCCTCGTCCGTTTGAGGGATGACTGGTGGTACTGGAATTGGATTGCCGTGCTCATCAATGGCGACAAATGTAAGGTATGCTGACCCTGTCTGCCTCCGCTCTCCCGTGTAAAGGTTTTCTGTCTCCACCCTGACCCCTACCTCAAGGGAAGTCTTGCCTGTGTAGTTGACGCTTGCCTTGATAATAAGAAGCTCCCCAACATGCACTGGATTGAGAAAATCCATCCTGTCTATCGATGCAGTCACGGCCCGACTCCTGCAATGCCTAAGAGCCACAAGCCCTGCCACATTGTCTATCAGGTTCAAAATTGCCCCCCCGTTGATGTTCCCAAGCTCCAATGCACCATTCCTCCAAGATGGATTGCTTTGGTGCGGCATCATAAGCTGGTATGTCTCTATTGCTGATTCCGACGGTGCTTTTCCTTCCACAATTGTCACATTTTCATTGACTATTTGAGCAGTGCCATGCAATAGTGGAAATTTACAGGCTGACTACCTTCATCATGGTCAAATATCCATCAACTTCCCACACCTCCACAACACTCCCCTTCCTGATCCTGTCGATTGGAATGTTTTGCAGGGGTGACCATTGCGTCAATATCAATTCGTGCCTCTCATCCTCAATCACTATTTCCGCAAGATACGGGATCGTGAATTTCCCCTTTCTCTCTGGACTTGTCTCCTTGGCATCCACATCGAAATGAAATTCCTCCTTTTCAGTCAATCCCTCTGTCGGGGGTCTATAGAGAAGTATCTCCTCAATCCGGACCCTATGCCTTTTTGGAATGAATATCTCTACAGATTTGTTCATGTCAAAATCATTCGCCAAAAACCTAGTAAAGTAATGGTCGTATCCCCCAACAAATTTCCAAACCTCAAACAAGGCGGCTGGAATGCTTCTGTCCTCCTCCTTGGAAAAGACATAATAAATCGCATTTGGTACTTGGTTGGTGCCGTACCTGATTAAGTCCCCTTTTTCAACCATAGACAACAGTTTCCGGTTGGAGGAGAAGTCAAGGATGTCCATATCTAAAATCCCCCTCGGCATCATTTTAAATGAATCATCAATTCGCTTGTCAAATGGTATTCTCTGCTTACCTTTTTTCCTTAATGGGTTTTTCTCCCTGTCTTTTCCCGAAATGACTTCCTACGGGTCTTTTCTCAAAATCACATTCTCTGACATTGTGAGGGAAAAGATTTGACGTCTGAGTTCACAATTTGACGTCCGGGTTCACAATTTGATGTTTGGGTTCACAATGGCAAAGGTTAAAGTCATGTTGTCTTACCAATATCTTATGCAATTTTGTGAAACCTGCGATTCTCTGCTCCAACCAAAAAAATTACCCGGAAAGGACACAACCGCTCTGTTTTGCATCGAATGCAATGAGTTCAAGGATGTCGAAGTGGACATCATTAAAATCGAGGAGGACAGAGGTGACGACCCTGAGGGCGGCAAGATGCTCATCATTGATGAAGATGACGGTCGTACCGTTGGAAGACCCAGCGGACAGATCTATTGTCCAAGATGTGACAGCATCCAAGAAGTGGAATACTGGGAAATCCAAACAAGAAGCGCTGATGAATCCCCCACTCGTTTCTTCAAATGCCTCACCTGCAAGAAGCAATGGCGTGAATATGACTGACCATTATCCGAAAAGAAATCCTCCTGGAACCTCCTTTTGAAACACAATCCCGTTGCTGTCCAAAAAATAATTGACTGGTAGCTTGCTCTTGTTCCAATGAATACGTATCTTTGCATATCTAAGCCTGAAAAAATTCGGTTTCCTCCCCCTTCTTTTTGTTGACGGAAAAACAATCGAGTTCCCCTTGGGCGTATTGGTCTGTTCCAATACCTGCAACTCCCTCGGAAGGGACATCATGGGTTCCACCACCTTCTTGTAAAATGTCCCACGCAAGTTGGTTTCCCCTTGCCTTTTCCATTCCTCAATTATCCTTTTGAGGGGCATGTAAACATGGGTGGATCTCAATGCAGTGACCGTATTCCTGAAAACACGAGTGCATATAATGGAAAAAAATGTTGAAATGTTCTCAATCTGGTGAATCGTCGCGGTTCTTCCTATGTAAATGTGAACGGTCTGATCCCCATACTCTGTTATTACGCTCTCCAGTTCCCGCTTTGGAAGGGAAAACAATATTGTTTTCTTTCCAGGCTTGCTGTCATACGGCGACACTTCTTTTTCTATAATCCCCAACCTTGCCGCACTTGTGATCATAGGATACAGTTTCCCATACTCCAGATTCAAATAGGACATGAGGTTTTTTAATGTCCATTTCCCCCTTTTTCCATTCATGTCTGATGAAAGCACTCCAAGCAACTCTATGAAAAATGGATTGGCAAAGAGCTTATGCAACTCTCCTGCCTGCCCAATATCGAATGTCTTGGAGTCCACATTCTCCACAACATCCCCATTGCATATATCCTTGTCTTTCTTAACAATCCGCCAATTGCTGTATCTGCTTTTTCATTATTTTTCAACTGGCAAAGCCTTTTGCTCTCCTATTCCCTATCTTTGTAATCTATTCATCAAAAATTTGTAGTCTGTTCATCAAAAATTATTACTTTCAATTCTTAAAAGATTTTATTTCCTGTTTTTAATTGTCCTGTAATCTCATTTGTTGGAAATCTCGTTTGGCGCTAATCCCCCATCTTGTTTCAATATGGGGTTATCCATTTATCCCTTGACAAATCTCCCTTGAAAACAAATAATACTCCATGCCCTGATTTTGAAAACCAACCAAGGCATGTGTTTGTTTCAAAAATTTGTATAATGTGTATTATCTAAAAAATTAATTGATTTGGTTCTTTCCTTATAACATTATGATTTTGCAATCGTCTGACTACATCAGGGAGTTTTACAAAAATGGGCATTCATATGATCACTACGCAGAGAATATGACCAAAGGATTTGACCGTTTTGAAATGGCTACAGAATCCATCAATGAATATGTCGAAGAACTGCATCTGGATGATCTTAACCATCCATTTCGATTTCTTGTCATCGCACAACTTGATTGCACAGATTGTGCCGTTGCTCTTCCCGCATTCGCCACTCTTGCAAAAAGATTTTCCAATTGGGACTTCCGAATTGTCTATAAGGACGAGATCAATGAGGTTGTCCCCTTCAAGGATTATTTCAAGGTAGGCTCAAAGCAGACCACTCCCCAAATACTGATCTTTAACCAAGATTTGGAATACATCACAAGATGGTTTGACAAATCTGTAATTAAGAAGAAGATACTGAAAAAATACACTGACAAGGGATACAAAGGGGACTTCCGAAAACAAAAAATCAGTGAGACCCCTGAATTGAACCATCGTTTCGAAAGCAAATCCATAGTCAATGAGCTGTTGTATCTATTAAGAAAGGCAAAGTACTATCTCTGATAGTCCCCATTGCTTAGAAATGCATTGGAATCTGCTTCCATGCCATTTTGTTCGCATTCATATTGGACTTAGCTTCGCTTTCCCATCTAAACTGACACATTCAATTACGCAATTTCGGAAAAAATCAAAAAGTTGACGCCTAAAGTATGCTATGGACTCCTTTCCCCTTGGTTCCTACTTGACAAGGGAAACAATGTACTGCCTTGTCAACCCCGACCTGCAAATCGAGATACCTCCAGAAACCGTTGAAACCGTTACCCAATGCCGTGCAATGCTTGAAAAGGAGCTTGCCAAGGAAGAGCCCATCTATGGGGTGTCAACTGGTTTCGGTCATCTAGCCAATACATGGATCCCAAATGACAGGCTTGCGGAACTTCAAGTCAACCTGATCCGTTCACATGCTGCAGGTCTTGGCTCCCCAATCCCAAGGCACATCACAAAGACTGCCATGATCCTTCTTGCCAATTCCTTGGCAAAGGGACATTCTGGCATTACCATGCCTACCTTGGAACTTCTCAAGGAACTCATCAATTTCGACGCCGTTCCCGTTAGCTACAGCATCGGAAGTCTGGGGGCATCTGGCGACCTCGCCCCCTTGGCCCATATTGCCCTTGCACTCATCGGTGAAGGCACAATTGATTACCACAACCAAAAAATGAGCCCAAAACAATTCTACGAGATGACAGGACTGTCTCCAATCACATTGTCCGCAAAGGAGGGGCTTGCCCTCATCAATGGCACCCATTTCATCACTGCATACGCCCTGCACACCCTTGACCTTGCAAAAAAACTCATGTCTGCCGCCCTTGCCGCAGGAGCACTTTCACTCGAGGCATTGAGGGGTACAATCCGCCATTTCGACCCCCTTATCTCCTCTGTCCGCCCCCATTATGGTCAAAAGGCAGTTGCCAACCGCATGCACGAATGGCTTGAGGGCAGCGAAATCATTGCATCACATGCAGACCCCAATGTCGACCATAAGGTTCAAGATCCATATTCCCTTAGATGCATTCCACAGGTGCTTGGTGCCGCATGGGATGCATTTGAGCACTTGGAATCGAAAATTGCCATAGAAGTCAATTCTGTAACGGACAACCCCCTGATATTCCCTGAAGAAAACACAATACTCAGTGGCGGCAATTTCCACGCCGAACCCCTTGCCCTCCCCCTTGAGATGGCAACGCTTGCAGTAACCGAGATCGCAAGCATTGCGGAACGCCGCATCAACCGGCTGGTTCACCCAAACACGCCTGAACTCCCCCCATTCCTTGCAAATGACCCGGGATTGCAGTCTGGCTACATGATCCCGCACTATTCTGCTGTCGCCGCATTGAACAAGCTGAAAACCCTTTGCTTCCCTGCCGTCATCGACAACCTTCCCGTATCGGGAGACCAAGAGGATCATGTGTCCATGGGCATGACCTCCGCCACAAAAGCATATGAGGCAGTCCAGCTTAGCCTACAGATCGTCTCGCTGGAGATGCTCATGGCTGTAAGAGGGCTGAACCTTCAGGAAAACCGCCCCAAATCTTCAGAAAAACTGGAAAGGCTCATCAAGAAAATCAACGGACACATCCCATTCGAAAAAAACGACCATTATGTCCGACCCCCAATGATCCAAATCAACAGCCTCATCCAATCCCCAGACTTCCTCGATCTGCTCTCCGTCCCCAAAACATTCGCGGAAATCCCGTAAATATTGCCCCTCAATCCCAAGATATAAACGACCTCTTAAATAATCATCCGTCAGAAGTGAACCTGTGAGTCAAGATAAAATTGAGGGCGTGGCCGCCACCCGAATGAAACTGCTTGAGCTACGAAGCAAATCCAAACTTGCCCAGCATGGACATGACCTGCTCAAGGAAAAAATGGACGCCTTGATCATAGAGTTCTATGACGTGCTCAATGAAGTCAAGGAAGCCCAAAGCCAAGCTTCGGACGTTCTGGAACAGGCCCACCAGAAACTGCGTTTCGCCGCCCTCCAGATTGGAACTGCCACGTTGAGAAACCTTGGGCACATCGCCCCTGAGACAATCACCCTGAAAACAAGCACAAGAAACATCATGGGTGTCAAAGCCCCCAAACTCGACATTGTCGAAAGAAAACTTGACTACCCGTTCTACGATGCAGAAACCACCACATTGGCTGTCGACATCGCCGTCAACAGCTTCAGGGAAAGCATCGCATCAGTCGTCAGGCTGGCCGAAAAAGTGGCGACCCTCCAAAAGCTGGCCTACGAAATCAACAGCACCAAACGAAGGGTCAATGCCCTTAACCACATTATCATCCCCAGACTGAACAACACTGTCAGGTTCATTGCCCTGACCCTCGAAGAGGACGAACGTGAAACATTCGGTCGGCTCAAGTTCATCAAGAACAAAATCGAAAAAGCAAAAAAGGAAGGTGAAATCGCCCATGCCTAAAACCAAATTCCATACCGTAGCAGTTGGCAGATGGACTCTCGAATCATTCCTCCACTTCTATGACATCGAAGTCCATCCTGAAGGACTTGTCGGTCTCTACCAATGGCAACAGACCGATTTCAGGTTCCCTGTGCTCTCCGCCCTTTTCCATGATATCCCCAAAAGGCTCAAGACAAGAAACAAAAGCCCCAAGGAAAAGGGTGAAGTTGATGAGGAATCATTTTTCATCCCTTGGGAAAGCGTCCAAGGAATCGTCACCTATGACCTGCACAAAGAAGTCAAAATCCGAACCCCTGAAGAGATAATCACCCTGCTCTTCAACCAGAAGCATGAATATGACCAGTTCATGCCTCTCCTCAAGGAGCATGTCGCAAAGAAAATCTACTCAAGAGATAGCAAGCACATCCCACAATCCATCTTCGAGGGAATGGACATCCCTAAGGAAAGAATACTTGTCAGGTAATTAATAAATACAGTTCCACAGCCATCTCTCCACATCCAATCCCAAACATTTTACCATTTCAAATTGGAAAAGGAAAATCGGCATCATCACGACTAGCGGAGACGCTCCCGGCATGAACTCCACCATCAGGGCATTGACAAGACTCGCAAGGGAACAGGGACTTGATGTCGTCGGCTTCCGAAGGGGGTGGGACGGACTCAGGAACAATGACTTCACCACCCTTACCGAGCGAACGGTTGGTGGTATCCTGCATCTTGGAGGCACAATGCTCCAAACATCCAGATCAACCGCCCTTCGAACAAAGGAAGGTATCCGAAAAGCAGGGGAAACCCTCAGGAAACACGATATCCAAGACCTTGTTGTCATCGGCAGCTACGGATCAATGAAAAGCTCCTCAATCCTGTCATCACATGAAGGCACAAGAATTATCGGTATTCCCGCAACAATTGACAATGACGTCTATGGAACCGAAGAGACAATAGGGTTTGACACCGCAGTCAACACAGCAGTAAACCTAGTCGACAAAATCAGGGACACCGCCAAAAGCATGAACAGGGTATTTGTTGTCGAAGTCATGGGAAGGAAACATGGGTCGCAAAGGGTGGTTTCAATCCTATTTCTAGGTTTTAAGCGTTCGCGACCAATTCTCCA
>WAKA01000220.1 GCA_015523565.1 Candidatus Heimdallarchaeota archaeon
GTAACAGAGCCTTTGGGTGCAATCCCAATTCCGGTTCATCAATCAGGATCAGGCAAGGGGTATCTTCTTGGAAGATGGCGACAAGCAATCCAACCAGACGTTTGGTTCCGTCTGAAAGATCGACAAAATCAAAGATATGATCAGCATTTGTGTGTCTCCATTCCAATAACACCATGGAATTGTTCAATGGGTTTAATCGAAAATGGAATTCCTTGAAAAATGGCGCGGCAAGGTTGATGATTGTTTCGATCTGATAAAGCAGTTTTGGTTGGTTTTGTGCTAGGCGATACAGAACTGAAGAGAGATTTTCCCCATCCCCTTTCAGTACCCAATTGTCATGAACCGACGATGACTTTCCCAAAGGAGTGGTTGCACTCACATCTGAAAAATGGTATACATAGAGACGTTTTTGCTGTTCATATGCCTCTTTTAACCCCTCATACAGCCAATTGAAGTCAACTTTATCAAAATTGCCAACCATTACGGATTCCTGTGAACCTGCAGGGGTGATATCATGGGAAACACCATCAATCATCACTGTTTCTTTCACAATAACCAATGAATTTCTCTGTGTGTAGGCAAGCTCAATAGAATAAATGAAATTGGAATACGTAATTTCAATTTTCAAATTCCTTGTTACATTAGACCCCATGTATAATAGCCTGTCCGCCCCCCCTACGATCCCGACATAGGAATGGAGATGCCCGTTGCGGATATGTCTTAAAAGCTTGAAAACACTAAGCAAATTTGACTTGCCACCCCCGTTGATGCCAATAATCACGTTACGACTATGGAGATCCAATTCAAAATCCTTGAAAGACTTGAATCCTTGAACCTCAAGTCGTACAATACGACACATACTATCCTATAGCCATTCTGAGATAATGAATTTTCCGATCAACCGTTCTTTTGTCTTTAAGCTTTGGAAACTGCAACCTAAAGAAATTCAATTAAAGGGACAATAAAAGAAGATTGTTTCAATAGGGAAGTTCACATCTCAAAAAAAAACATTAAGTCATCAATGTTAGGATTTATCAAAATCATAGTAGTAAAAGAAACCCAATTGTGCTCAGATTTATTATTGTAACGAATAAAGGTTATATATGGAAATTCCAAAAGTTGATATTTATGATAAAGATTTTACCTTTCCTGAATTGCTGGTTGAACATATTCAATCGGTTGCATATTCTTCTGATTTGACTTTTGCAGTTGTCTTTAAAAGAAGGATTGAAGATCGCACTTTGTCTTATTTGAGCAATTTGAGGAAAGACAAGGTATTTTCCAAACCTATTTTTTTAGGAGAGGACATATAATTTCGTAGTTTATAATGTGATCCGTTCAAAGGGGGCAGGGATATTGATACTTCATCCCACAAAAGAGGATATCAAGGCAGGAAGGAAAAAACCAATTTTTTTAATATTAGGAAAGCCCTAATTTTAAAGATCCAGAACGATATGATTAAGGAATTACTTGCCCCAAATATTCTTTCAATTTGATCAATTCGGAAACACGAAAAACAGGACCAAAAACTTCACCTCCAACAAATTTCTCCACACTTACAAAAATATCTTCTGGATTCCACCTATTATCCATCAATTTCTCTACAGTCGCACAAATCATTGGTGTCGAGCCGACCACAAAGGCAAAATCATCCACCTTGTCGCCTATCAAGTCCGTAACTGAACCTGCATCTTTCGTAATCAATTTGCCGCCCCATTTAGAGAACTCGTCACGATACAAAATCGATGTTTCATCCCTCACACCATACAATACCGAGACCATGCCTTCATCCAACGAATTAACCAAAGAACGAATTGGGGTCAACCCCGTTCCCTTTGCAACACAAAGTATCCTCGAACCACGAAGATCCGAAAGAGGAAGGGAAGTGCCTTTAGGTCCATCTACAACCAGAATATCCCCAACATTCAACTCAAACAATCGATTTGAAACCTCGCCCCAGCGGCGAACCGTGAAAAGCAGAAAATCCTCGCGAATGCCTGACGCAATTGCCATAGGGGAATACTCATGAGGGAATACGCGAGACCCGATCATACAATATTGACCAGGAGAAAAAATAAAAGAAGAAGGTTTCTCAACGAAAAACGAACGGACATCATCAGTCTCGTCAACAATCTTCAAAATAGTCAGATGGTAAGAACCCATTTGACAAATAAGAATTGACTGTTTTTAACCTTTTGCGAAGACCAACAAAAAACAATTGAAAAAGATTAGATTAAAATAAACCAACACAATTTGACATGAATTATTTCAATAAGTGCAAACCATGAAGAGCAATGAAACCATAGCATACATAATTGATGCAATTAAGGCAGGATACACCATCCAAAGATTAAAATCAAAAGCGTTTCAATTGAAAAATCCTAAAGTTCCTTTAGAATGATTGAAACAACACCTGCCACTTAATCGACAGATTAGTAAACCTTTAATAAATTCCTTTCAAATTGAATTCGTCATGAGACTTTCTCAAGTAACCATTAAAAATTTCAAGTCAATCAAGGATGAGACAGTCGACATTAAAAACATGAATGTACTTGTTGGCAAAAATGGAAGCGGAAAGACAAATGTACTAGAATTTTTCAAATTGATGAAGCTTGCACTGACTGAGGAAACTGTCCCATATAATCCGTTTTCTCCATGGAGGGGCTACCAAAATGTTGTCTGGCAAAAAAATATAGAACTGAATGTGTCAGGGAGATTTATTTTTGAATTGGAAGAAAGAGAACAAATTAAAGACCAGAGGTCGATGGCAACATTAAATTTACAAGGAAAGAAAATCATTTACGAATTGAGTCTTGGGCAGTATCCATACGGAGAACTTGGGATTGTTTTTGAACAATTAGAGATTGAAGGCATCTTAAAGGCTTCAAAAGCAGGGAATAACGTTTCAATCACATACGAGAAAGATTACTATGAGAAAGTGATTAAACCACAGGTTGATGAAATCCAGAAATTCATTTCTGAATTGAAAAGAAATGAACGCGATAACGATATATTCAAAGAGCTTAAATCTATTTCAAACGAAATTGAATTTCAAGTCAAAAATTTTGAATCTCGTCAGTTTGAGACAATTCGTAATTCAATTCTAGACGGTTTATTTATAGATTATCAGTTAACAGAAGACAAAACCATAAAAAAAGAGCCCATTGTTTTTTTTCGTGGAACATTGCTTGAAAGATTTCGTTTCACAGCATCCACATTAAGAAAACCACTTGGACGGGAAATTTTGGATTTTTTCTCAAGAATTACCCTTCTTCGACCACCAGACCTAAGAAAAATACGGGAATCAGCATTTCCGAGAGACACAGGGAATTTGAAGGAGGATGGGAGCAACCTAGCACCTGTCTTATATCGTCTTCTGGATATGAAAGGAGCAAGGAAATATAAGGAAATCAAAAAAGCTATTGAAAGCTTTTTTGAGAATGCGGAATTCTCTTTTGATTTTACAAAAGACGGAAGGATAATGTTGGTTGTCAAGGAAAATGAATTGGAATTACACCCACACGGAATTGGGACAGGATTTTACAAATTGCTTTTTGTACTTACAGGATTATTTTCTCGGCCCTCCCTACTACTTGTGGATGAATTCGAAAATTCACTTCATTTCGAGGCAATACAGTTCTTGCTTGATACAATTATTGATGAGGGGGTTCAAACCATAATTTCAACGCATTCCCCCATAATTGTTGACATGTTGGATCTGGATCACTTCCTAATCTGTGAAAAGGAACAGGTGGAAACGAAATTGAGACGACTGAAAAACATTGAAATTTTAAAGCAAAAGCTTCAAGAAGAGGGATTGGCTCACAGCGATTACTGGATGGCAGATGGATTTTAAGAAGCAAACAGCAGTAATAAGGAAAACATACAAACAATAGATTGAAACAAGGAGTGCTGAGAAGAAAAATGATTGTTCTTTTTATTGAAGACAGGTATGGTTCACTGATGAAGTTGAGGAATTAATTTTATTGTCAGAGGTCATATCCCATAATGGCAAATCGAATTTTGAAACAAAAGAGAAATTATAAAAAAAGGAACCTGCAAAACTATACAAAAAATTTCGATTTGTCCAAGATCTGCAAGCATCCAGCCATATCCAAGATAATCAAGGCAGCGAATGACTACAGAAGGTAATGGCAAGTTTTAACCCAATTAGGATTTTATGAGTCATTATAGATTTTAGGAGTTCGCGACGCACATGTACTTTCATGAGAGAAAACTAACGAACATAAAGGTGATGATGAAGATAGAAAAATTGAATGATTGAAACATCTTTAATCAAATGTAAATTTACAAGTAACATAATCCCAGAATTTTAGGCCCATTATCATTTGAAGAAGATGAGAGCCACCATCCATCACTTATCCAAGCCCAGCAAGGATTGCGAGAAAGAGATGAACCGTAAAAATAGTAGAGAATATGTTTACAATAATCAATGAGTGGTCTGCATTTAATTGGATATTTTTGGAAAACAACATAATTTTCCCATATCCAGCAAAAACAATTTCCAAGAAGTACATTCCAGTGAGAAATGCCATGCCCAACAATTCCATTTCAGTTACTGGTGGACTTAAATCATAAATTTCGATAGAGAAATATTTCGATAGAGAAATTGAGGGGATCGGTTCCTTTGTTTCTATTTATTTCAATGAAGAGTGTAATTTTGCCATTGCCAGCAATTGTTTCATTCGTTGATTTACCTGAATCCAAGGTTTTTGGACCAATCGTGTAAAAATCACCTGTAGAAACGGATATCTTGTAGGAAATTGGGTCGTCATAGTTTGAGATGGCAACAAGAATGGTTTGGCTTTCTATTGAGAAAACTTGCAAATCGGAATTGAAAGTGTAGTCTTTTGGATTTTGCTGAGCAAACAAAAATTGCTGGATCTCCCAAGAACGCATTACATTAAATCTAGCCAAATCGACCAGTTATCCGTTAGGACTTTCTCCTGGTAAGCGACGAGAGGAATTGCTGGATTGTTGAAGAGCTTAAGTAATATTTGACCAGCATTTTTGCGGCATTTTCATGAC
>WAKA01000221.1 GCA_015523565.1 Candidatus Heimdallarchaeota archaeon
AATATATTTAATATAGTAACATTCATGACCAGCAGTTATTCAAAATACCTGTTAGAAAAAGAAATTTAAATCAACATACAAAACAAATTTTTTTGATTAATATAAAAAAAATAATTAATTTCTTTTAGGAATCCTTATATTTTTCAGGAACAAAAATTATTCATTGTGGCAAGCAATGTTACATCAATAAGTGGAATCACCCTGTACAACAAAACCAATGGCAAAAGCAACTCTATTGGATTGGGATGTCGATTTAAACCATCAAATCCACTTACAAAAAACGACCAATCCTTTTATCATGACAAACTTATCAATTTGGTCAGACATTATAAGGAAATTAAAGAAATTCAGCTTGGGTATGTTTTTTTAAAAGAAAATGCAAATGAATTCATATTCTACTTAAATTATGGTAATTTCATTCTTTTTTTGTCTATAATGACAACGAATGTCAAAGATCATTTCACTTCATTCAGCACGGTAATATCAACTCTATTGCCATTGTTAGAAGATTCAGCAGAAGAAAGCAAATCAGTCATCGTAAAAATCCACGATACCCTTATCCCAGAAAAGGAAAGATTTCATTGTGAGGAATGTGATGCTAGAACTTGCATTCCCAGTATAGCCGAACAAACGCTAGGACTGAAAGTGATCACCAGCAATGGAGATATTGCCATTAGGGAATTTTTTTAGCATCTTGTGTCATTATTTAGAAAATGACATATCAGTTTGACTTGATTGATCGAATTATTCTCCAAAGACTGCAAGAGAATGCACGTATTAATTATAAAGCGTTGGCGGATGAAACCCGGAAATCCATGGGAACCATTTCAAACAGGATCCAAAAGCTTCTTGCAGAAGGAGTTATTAAGGATTTTTCCATCATTACAGATCCTGAAAGAATTGGATATGATCTGACGGCCATCATTAATATTCAGATAGATGTCAAACATCTTGATTTCATCAATCAAGAGCTTAAAAAGATTGAAGACCTTTTTGCAATTTACAATATTACAGGAGACTATGACATCCTTGCCATTGGACGATTTCTGTCCAGAACCCATCTAGACCAAACAATCCACAGGATTATCAGTATCCCCCATATCCAACGAACTTCAACCACAATTGCCTTAAGAACCCTGAAAGAAGATTTTCGGGTTCATATCCCTATCGAAGGATGGGATGTCTGAATCAATACCCTCTTATCTAATTCATTCGATTCATAGTTATGGCAAACAAAATAAAAGCGTCGCATATCCTTGTTGATAAGCTATCAAAAGCTCAAGAAATCCGTGAACAGGTCACCCCCAAAAACTTTGCAGAATTGGCAAGGAAATATTCCTCCTGTCCAAGCAGAAAGAGAGGAGGAAACTTAGGGGAGTTTGGAAGAGGGCAAATGGTCAAGGAATTTGAACAGGCCGCATTTGCCTTGAATGTAGGGGAAATCTCCCAACCTGTCAAAACAAAGTTTGGTTATCATATTATCATGAGAACCAAATAACCTTTCAAAAAAGATAAAAAGAAACATCCCCTAAATAAAAATGTCTTGGGCGGGTAGATCAGCCCGGTAGATCGCCTGATTCGCATTCAGGAGGCCCCGAGTTCAAATCTCGGTCCGTCCATTTTTGATTTGGGTTGTTCCATTTGCAATCAATAAAATCCCAAAAAGATCATGGCATTCAATATTCTTTAAGATTGTATGATCCAATCCTCATCTATTCGAATGAAAATCATTGCCGTTTTCTTCAAGCAATTTTTTTATTTCCTCTTCTCCCCCAATATGTCCACCATGTTCCTGATGAACTGTTTGATCATTTAGTCACAAAAGAAATTCAATGAAAAGATGAAAGACATTTGAATTAAAAAATAAGGAAATATTATTCATCAAAAATATTAATATAATTTTCAGGACATATATAAATTAAATGAGTTGGGAACCCCGTAAAGAGGAATTAGTCGGACTAAATGTCAAACAGGTTCGCGATTTGATGATTAAATGTTTTATAGAAGCTCAAAAAGAGACAATGGCAAAAGCAAAGCAACACATAAACGTCGAGATGGAAATCACAGATGCCATTATGCTCATGATTAAACGATGTTTCAAACAGTGCAATGGTGATTTTGAAAACCCCACTAAGGAGATGCTGATAAGGGTTATAGAAAGGTTGAAATCAAAGGCAGTTGCATTTGGTACCCCATCCGACATAGTCAAAAAACATGTAGGCTACATCAATATTGCAATAGAGAACATGGCTTCCGCGTGATTAAGGAAATGACACAAAAAAATTCGCGTATAAGCGCTACTATATGTGAAACACAAATGGTCTTTCCATGCCATTCTTGAAAATTAATGCTTAGGATGTAATTAATGCTTTTTGTTTAATATACTAATTAATTTTCGATTGCTACGAATGAGCTCAACAATAAAGACCAGAAACCCGAGTATGAAAAATCTTTGAAAAATATAGTCCCCAACCTTATCGGTCCAGAAGTTTTCTATTGTAGCCCTGCTTAATCCCAAAAGGAGAAGGTAGAAAGAGTTGGCAATGTCAATTTTACTGAAATTTGCCTTCAGGGGGCTGGACATTACAGATACAAGACGGTAAGTAATGGCAATGATAGCCATCCCAAAAAATTCAGTTAGGGCGATGACATGATAGAAATTGTTGGTACCTGTATCTGCAATTGCGACAGTTGCCATTGCAATCATTGAAAGGATCCAAGCAAACCAAAATCCATGAAGAAAGACAAAAGATGTCCCTTTTGATTTTGGGGAAAGCAGAAACACTTGCAGGAAGACAGGAGCTAGAAGTAGGATGGAACATATAATCAGAGTGGAATTAAAGACTTCAGGATGTGGGCTTGATTGGATATGACTTCCAGAGACAACAGTGGTGACGCTTTTTCGATTACCTAACGAGCTAAGATAGCTTTGGGTGATGTCAAAGCTTGGTGTAAGGATGATTGCCAAGATTGATCCCACAAGCAAAATGCCAAAGGCAATTATGGAAATTGTATCTAGAATATCAAACCAATTTTTTTTATCCACATATATTTTTCACTTAAAACCATTAATATGATTGTCCATCTAATTGTATATCAAAATCAAAAAAGACCAAAAGAGTTTGCCATTTTTCGATTGCTTCTGATTAATTCGAAAACAAAGAAAATCAAGCCAATGAGAAAGATTCGTTGGTAAATGAAATCCACTTTGATCTTAGTGTAGATTTTGCCAAAATATCCCATAAAGACACTTGAAATGGTTAGAAAAAATGATAGGGAAATATCCCATTTGCTGAAGCAGAACCTATAGGGACTTGTTAAAATGAAAATCAACCTGTAAAAAATGGCGAAAGTGGCAAAAGCAAAGAATTCAACAGTCATCAGGAGATGATATGGATAATTTGTACCAACATCAATAATTCCGACAAATGCCAAAAATATCATGGCAAGAATCCAACTGATCCAGAAGGCATGGAGAAAAGCAAATGAAATTCCTTTTGATCTTGAAGAGAGTAATCTAACCTGGAAGATGGCAATTGGAGTGAAGAGAATTGAACTGAATATCAATGTAAAGTTGAAAATTTCAGGGAAGGGGCTTGCAACAATTCTTGTACCAGAAACAAGAGTTGTGACTTCCTGTCTATTTCCCAAGGAACTGAAGTAGCTCTCATTAAGATCAAAATCGGGAGTTAGATAAATGGATAGTGCTAGACCAGAAACAAAAAGCAAGAGCGCGGTACATGATCCCTTATCAATAATTTTGAAAGAGACCCATTCTTCCACAGCCAAACAATCCACAAACCTTTTTTAATATTTTATCACGTAGAAATAGAAAAATGATGAGATTCTATTTCTCGTCAATTACTTCATAACCCTCAAGCCATTCTTTGTTTGTGAATTTTTCTGTGGGTTTAGCAGAGATAAGACCAGAAGAGATGGATTGAAGTCCTAAAGAGGTTCGTTCAATTGCCAAGCCTGTTTTGTTTCCAACAACCTTAATTCCTTCAATTGTGCCTTGGATCATTCCTACAGACATTGGCAGGATTCCGCCAGATGAGTTAGACAGGATTCCGTCAATCATTCTGCCTGCAATCCGTAAAGGAGCAAGAGAGATTTCTCGTACAGTTAAGGTGATGCCTGCGGCAATTTCACTGATTCCGTCTGTAATTTTGGTCATTCGACCTTCTTCAAAGGGTTTTGCTTGCTGTAATTGCCCCAATATATTAGCGAAATCCATATCATTATTGTATCATAAGTACTAGATAAACCTTTCACATTAGGATATTAAAATAACCTTTCACATCGAGATGTTAGAATAATGTTGAGAATACATCTTGAGGAGTTATGAAGAATACAATAACAGAGAAGAAAACGGTCAAGACAGTCAGCAAGACCATCAATGCCTTTAGAGGTGTTGCAGGAACCAATGGAATGTCATTTGATGGTTCGTCCAGAATTACCCTTGCCAATTTGACATAGTAATAGACAGAAATGGCGCTGCCAATTGCAAACACAAATGCAGTAGCCCAAGCAAGAGTTGTGTTGGTGTTGACTACTGCAATGAAGAGGAAATATTTGCTGACGAATCCACCAAGGGGGGGAATTCCTATGAGAGAGAATAGGGCAAGTACCATGGTGGTTCCCACGACCTTGTCTTTCTTATAAATTCCCCTGAAATTTTCCATATGGTCATTTTCAAATGAATTGACAACAATAAGAGCGCCTGCAATCAGGGTTCCTTTCATAAGGATGTTTGCCACTATATGTAAAATTGCGGCATACAAAGCCAGTGCCTTCAGTTCACTTTCATTGGGCAGACCAGTCGCTTGAGCATATGCAACGAGGGAAATCGCGATATATCCTGCGTGAGCAATGGATGAATATGCAATCAACCGCATGACTCGATTTTGGATCGCGGCCATGCCATTTCCGACAAGGATTGAAAGGATGACAATCAGTCCCATGACAGGGCCCCATACATCGGTATCATTGACAAAGCTGATCATGAACATTTGGAAGGCAAATGCGAATGCCATTTTTTTCGATGCAACAGCCAAGTAATTAACCATGCTAACAGGAGCACCAACATACACGTCACTTACCCACCAATGGAATGGGACAAGTGAGAGCTTGAAGGATGTTCCGAACAGGATGAGGAAGATACCGACATTCTTGAGGGGTTGGCTGTTATTTAATGCCAAAGCTGCAAAAGTCAACTGACCGGTTGCACCATAAACAAGTGAAATGCCATATACAATTATTCCAGAAGATATTGCACCGAGCAAGAAAAGCTTGACGCTTGCCTCTGTTGCCTCCCTGCTTCTCTTTCGGTATGCGACCATTCCGTAAATCGGGATAGCCATCAGTTCAAATCCCACATAGAGGGGCAACAAGTGATTAGATGCGGCAATGACAATTCCCCCTGCATTTGAGATCATAAGAAGGGATGCCCAGACACCGAGGTCTTTTTGGACAGTGAAATCATATGCGGCACTGAATATCACAAGAATTGAAGCGCTTAGTCCGATGATTGAGAAGATTTGGTAGAAGATGCCAAATTTGAACATTGGCAGTACTGTTTCGGATGGAATAAGGTCATTGGTTTTTGCGACCAGCAGTATTGCAAGGAGCAATGTGGCAGATGTGATTGAAACAACGAATTTTCTATTGCTTGCAGCATCTTTTGTCACCAAGTCCGCAATCAGGACAAGGATGACTCCGGCAAAAAGGGCAAGTACCGGGGAAAATGCTGTAAAAGCTACAGGGTCAACAGCCATTTATTTCATCTCCTTTCACTTATGAAAAGAAGGCAAGTCTTGCCCACTCGTCAATCACTTTTTGAACAATGGCAGGGACGACACCCAACAACAATGTCACCAATGCCAAGACAAATATGGGACCAGTTTCCCACCACTTTGCGAAACTGGCGTTTTCAATTTCATCGCTTGGTTTGTTGAACATGACCCTGCGCATAGCCCATAGATAATAACCTGCTGTCACTATTACAGAAAGAACAGCTACAACAGGGATCCAAATATTTGTTCCTTGAAAGACATCAGAGTTGAATGCACCGGTAAATCCAAGAAATTCAGCGACAAATCCTGCCAAACCAGGGAGTCCAGCAGATCCAAAGCCTAAAAAGACAAAGAGTGCCGCGGTGATAGGCATCTTGAAAGTCAAACCGCTGACTTTATCCATATCCCTTGTGTGACTTTTTGTATTGTGTTCAATAATTCCTGCCAACAGGAAGAGCCCAGGGGAGATAATTCCATGTGCAATCATCATGAACATTGCGGCGTTAAGTCCCTCAATATTGAAGGCGGCGAGTCCAAGTAGGACAATGCCCATGTGTGAGATTGATGAATAGGCGATCATCTTTTTCATGTCAATTTGCCGAAGTGCAATAAATGCGGGATAGATCAATGACACGGCGGCCATAATACCCATAAACACTCTGGAGGATTTTCCAAGTTCATCAGTGAAATAACCAGTATCCGCAATCATCCAAAAGCCAATTCTAATGAGACCATAGCCACCCATTTTCAAAAGCAGACCTGCCAAAATGGAAGAGCCTGGTGAAGGCGCTTGGACGTGTGCATCTGGAAGCCAAGTGTGGAATGGAACTTGAGGGAACTTGACGATGAATCCAATAAAGACAAGCCAAAATATGATATTGATTGTGCTCAATGAGACAGATCCATTTGCGACATTGTTGGCAATGTTTGTTTTCAGATCCACCATGTTAAAAGTCCCGTTGCCGTTCTGGAACATCTTGATAAGACCAATAAGCATGATAAGAGAAGCAAGATGGGTATAGATGAAGAATTTCATGGAAGCGTAGTATTTGTTTACACCGCCCCAAATGGCAATGATGAAAAACATTGGGACCAAAACCACTTCCCAGAAAATATAGAACAAGAATAGGTCAAGTGCAACAAAAGTTCCCACCAAGCCAGTTAGGAGGAAAAGGTAAAGCCCATAGTACAATGGCTCCCTGTCATGGATATAAAAGCTGGAAAATGCAGATACCAAGAAGACGACTTGGGTCAAAAGCAACAGGGGCATTGAAAGACCATCGACGCCAATATCATAGGTGATGGTCAGGGATCCTGAGCTAAACCAATCAAAACGGGTCTCATAGAGGAAACCGTTTGAACCATAGGAGACACTTGCTCCAATAAAGTCTTGCAACCAGAGATAGAGTGTCAAAATTGTTGTTATTGACACTGTTCCGACTGCAAACCATTTTGACCATCCTTCATTGACAAATTTTCCGATGAAATAGGTCACTAAAGCCATTATTAATGGGAACCACAGTATGAAGTTCAAGATTCCTGCTGTCATATTAACAACTCATCAAAGGATTTGGGTATTTTAAGGAATACGACATGAATCCATTCTAGATTTCGGAAATGCCAAAAAAATTCACTTGTAATTTATGCAGAAATCCAGCATGCTACAGGTTTTTTAACCCATATGAAAATTAAAATATAGGAAAAAAGGATATTGTAAAATTTTGATTATATAAAGAAAAATGAAGTGAACATCGGCTCCCATGTCAGTATCATTTGAAATGAATAAGAAAAATGTATTAATAATGGAGATAAGAAAAAAAGGAGTGCGAAGTTAATAGTTTCATAATTATATTATTGTCCAATGACAGGTACAACAGCCTCTCTGCACTTAATTAATCTGGAAGATTCCCTTCAGAAACTAAATGAGTTGGTAATAAACAAACAAATGCCTGTTGTCCAGAAAAGGATTTTGTACCGAGTGGAAAGGGATACATTTTTTGCCAATTTTACCCCATTGTTTGCATCGGATTTACCCGCATCAGAAAAAGCACAAATATTGATGAAACTCCATCCATTGATTGTAAACATAGAGTTGAATATACCAGAATGGATGGATGAAATTGAAAAGCTGGAAATCCATCAAATGAGACTGATGGTAATTAGTGAAATATTGGGGTATAGGGGTGAACGAGGGAAGCTAATGATGATTGGATTGGCAACAAGTCTTTCTTCGATTCTTTTGGGATTGAAGCAAATTGATATTTCAGATATTTTGTGTGATGAACATAATCCTAATTATCCTCGACGATTGGCATTGACATTCAACATTCTCAACCTCAATTTCGTCATATTTTCCACAGTCATCAAAAACCTTCATGAGTTGTACCTTGCTGATTTTGAGAACTGGATGACTATTGCCATAAAAAACCTTTTTCAGCTAATTAATCTTCTGCGGATGCGTTGGGATGTAATTGAGATTTTCAATAGGGGAAGAGGATTCCAGAATTTTGCTTTTGTTTTTGAGACATACATTAAAACCATGCAAAATTTAGTTGCCATATATTCTAAAACAAGAAGATGGATGCAGGAAAACTTCGAGGATTTTACAAATGATGTAAAGTTCCTGGAGGTGTTAAGTTCGTTACGAAATGAATTGAAATTAATGATTGATGAGTTATTGACTGCAAATGAAGAAAGAATATTTGGTCAGAACCATGATGCCCTACAGGTACCTGCAATATTGAATGCCCTGACAGCCTACAGGCAAGTTCAGTCCCTTCCAGAGTTTTATGGTTTGATGAAAGATATGGCAATGGGAAAGGACATTGATTTTAATTGGGTAAAAAGGGAGAAGGACAGAATTGAAAAATACATGCTTGATTACAAACTTTGCCATGACGATCCTGCTGTGTTATCGTCCCCATATGGTGAGAGTTCACATGACTTTTTTGAGTATGTCATCCTTGTTTACGCATTAGTTTCAAGAAAGGAGAATTCATTGGATACATTGGATCAACTTAAAACACTTGCAGGACAATTCTTTTCAGAAGAAGGTAAGAAGTACCATCCACAACTCAATGGTTTTTATTTGGCAATGAAAATCTGCGGAACGGACCATCCAAGGGATGAGGACATTAAAGAGTTGGAAGAATTGCTTCCGACAGGGGGTTCACCAAGATATACATTTTTTCTGAATTATGTGCTTGTTTATTCAAAATTATATAAAGGGAAAATTGAGGTAGAAGAATTTGTCATTAGCATGAGTGAAAGCTTGAAAACACTTATGGGGACAACATCAAATCAAAAAGTGGTTATGAGAGTTCAAGAGTATATCGATAGTGTTTACAGAATTATCCAAGGAGAAAATGCGGGATATAATCTCACTGCATTCAGCAAAATCAACCCGTTTGATCCGACAATGCTATTTCTTCCACAGTTCACGATAAGATATAATGGTCAGCCAATATTTTTTGTACCCTTATATCCAATGGAAGACGAACTTATTGATTGAAAACAGTTTCTTTTCTTGGATCAAAACTCAACAGCGGCATAACTAAATTTGAGATCATTATCCTTTGGAAAATTTCATTTGTATCAAGATCCGAATTTTTTTTCCCCAATTCATTTATCTTGGATGTAAAGGCGGTAAAAGCCTCTTGGATTTCCATAAGCTCCTTTTCAGAGGCGGCATTGACAAAGGTAAGATTACCTGAAAGAAACATTTTTGGCATTTTAGAAGAAGATTTCTCATCTTGGAGTTTCTCAGCCAAGACCTTTGCATTCTCTTCAATATAGTGGGCGGCATATAGCCCAAACCTTTGTGTAATGATGGCAACAGTTCTAAGAATGGCTCCAATTGTGGTAAAGAAAGAAGAATCTTTGTTTTTAAGCCCCTGTTCAAATTGTTTCTCCCCATTCTTCAGAATTATGTCCAATTTGTCAGTGATGCGGTAATATTTTCCACGTTTATCAGCCATTTGCTGATCAAGCTCAATGTAACCTTCCTCAATCAGTTTTTTTAGGTGAGGGAGACATGAAGGAGGAGAAATCCCCATGACTTTTGCAATTTGCTTAAGATTAAGAGATCCATATGTCCTCAAAATAAGGATGATTGACATTTTTGTTTCCTGTTTGAGAAGTTCCAAAAAAGCAGACAATGAAGGTTCAGAACTGGACATTTTACATAATCCCCTGATTTTTTGCTTTTAATAATGTTTATATGATCGAAATAAATTAGGAAATTTAATAAATTAGTTTTCCTAATATTATATGAGGAGCATGGCACAAATAGAGAAAGAAAAAAAGGAAAATGAAAGTTACAAAGGAAAGGTGCTTTCAAATCCCTCTGAAAGCAACAGCTTTATTGGGGATGATAGCACCACTGGAAAAGAGGAAAAAGATTCACATCTGACGTATATTCTTTTTTGGGCGGTCATTATAGGCTTAGTGATGAACTGGCTTTCATTGTATCTCAATATTTCCATGGGTCTTGTCAGTGTAGGTATAGGGCCAATGGCGGTTCTTCTTATTGGAAAGCAAATTTTGCGTTGGAAACAACTGGACACCCGTCAAAACTTGGTGATCATTATGATTGCCTACGGGGCAACACAGGCTGCGGAAGCCGCTATCGGGTTATTGTTTATGATATGGTTGACAAAAAATGCCGTTTTCTTTTTTGGAATTCCATTCAATCCACCTTGGTGGTTATTGCCTTCAGAAACAATTTTGTCAAAACGGACAATCCTGTCTTCGGAATGGGCAGTGCCACTTGCAGTTCATTATTTTTTGATGTTGGTTCCAGGGATTTTAGGAATTATTTTGGGATATTATATGAAAGACAAGTTCATTCATGATGATAATAGCTACCCTTTTCCAAATATGATATCCCAAACATCGCAGGTTGGTGTGTTGACAGATGAAGCTGGGACTAGAGGTCCAATTTTTTGGAGAATTGCCAAATACGGGTTTATTGTATCACTTTTGACAATATTAGTTCCAGGGCTTTTTATAATTGACATTTCCAATATTCCAAAGGGTTTTCTTTTTGGGATCATGCTTGGACCAGTGGGGGTTTCTCTTTTTGCGGCGGGCATCTTGATTGGAAAACCTAAAATAACGGTCACACCATTTTTTGTCTCATTCCTCGCATATTCTCTCCTTGGTGTTTTCTTTTATTCAGGTGGAACAGATATGGATTATTTTGATTATTTCACAGTTTTGTTGCAAGATTACTATTTTGTGCCGGCACTTGCATTAATGCTTGGAGGACTAATTTTGGGTCCACTTGTGTTGGGGATGATCACCGCTTCAATTTTCAAGAAAAGCACACAAGAAAAGGAAGACAATGTTAAAGGTTCCATAGATAGTGATAATGAAAAAAACAGAGAACAGAGAAGAGACAATTACGAAAATGATCAATTGGAAGATCATTCTGTTGCGGTGACAGGCAACAAGAAACTTATCACTGTTTTTGCAATGGGATTTGTTGCGATGGTTATTTTTGTGGACACATTAAACATATTGTCAGTTCCATTTTGGCTCATTGTTTTGTTAATTTTCTGGAATGTTATTCTTGGAACTGTTGTAAAAGGATTTGTCACTGCCGCAAGTGTTGCCAAGTCAGGATCTGCCATATCACCGCCATTTGTCTTTGATGTTGTCCCTATTTTTTTGGCAGGAGGGAGAGGGTTTACACCATATATTTCCATGCCTAATGCAGAGACAGATGGAGTCAGTGGAGTGATATCCGCCTTGAAGATTTCTCAAATGAATAACGTCAAGGAAAAGAACGCAATACATGCATACATTGCAGGATATCTTGCCACTTCATTGACCACCCCTCTGTTTGCCTTGATGATGTGGAGTGCATTTGACATAGGAACCGCAAAATTCCCTGCACCTGCCTTTCCAATTCAAGGTGCAATTCTTGCAGGTTTTGCATCAGGCGATATTGAATCCTTCATTAACATTAAATTGTTTTTGATTTTCCTGTTGGTGTCGATCCTTGTATCTGGGCTTGGACAGGACTTTATTTTAGGGATGATCATAGGGTTGTTGTTTATACCGCATATGGCATTTCCCATGGCTTTAGGAGGAATAGTGAGAATATGGATGGAAAGAAAATACGGTAAAGAGAAAGCAAGTGAAAAATCGGTAAATCTTGGACCTGCATTAGCAACAGGAGCGTCTTTTGTAATTCCAATCATGATTGTGATTGCATTGCTATAAAAATTTCAAAAAACACTAAATTGCCATTAAGTTATTAATGATAAATTAAAACAAGGCTAATTTTCCAAAGAATAGGTTGAAAACCAGTAACAACATCCCAATTCCAAGGATCATGAATTTAGCATAATCCCCGACGATGCCGTCTTGAAGTTTTCTAAGCCTTTGGACAGAGTATTTAATTGAGTATGCAGAACCGTTGACAATGCCGTCAATGACTTTTTGGTCAAATTGGTCACTGAAATCAGCAATAGCCAGACTTGCAGTTCTGCCGAAGAAGTTGACCAATCCATCGACAACAACAGAGTCAAAAGTCTTGAAGGCATTGCCAATTGGAAGGGCAACGTGATCAACAAACCAAAAGATTGCGATATCGACGCCAAATCTGTTGTTGATGAAATCCTCAAAGAATTTCAATGAGCTTCTTATGCTTTCCCTTGCATTTGGATTGATCTTGTAGAAATAAATTGCCGCACCCATTCCTATAAAGACCATGATTGTGGAATAGATAATACCTTGCAATGCACCGTCTGTAGGGGTATGAACACCAAACATGTTACCTAAAAATCCTTCAAAAAGGAAGATTTCTGGCAATTCAAGTTCAGCAAGATGGGCAATAAGACCAATACTGAACCAAATGCTTTCGATGACAACCAAGGATGCAAGGGTTATCAATGGGAAGAGCATAAGTTTACTTGATGCATGAGGGACAATTTTTTCTTTGTCATAGCGTTCTTCTCCCAAAAACACCACATAAAACATTCGTGTTGAATAGAAAGCGGTAATTGCAGCAGTCAAAAGCCCTATTGCTTGTGCACCTTCCTTGAATGGAATATCAGAGTTAGCGATTGAAAGGATGACTGCATCTTTTGACACAAATCCAGACATGAATGGAAATCCAGCCAAAGCAAGCAGACCAATACCCATTGTAATGGCAGTCCATTTCATATGCCTGTAAAGACCACCCATTTCACGAATGTCTTGGACATGGTGCAGATTGTGTATTACAGCACCAGCACAAAGGAAGAGGAGTGATTTGAAGGTGGCGTGGGAGATCAAATGGAAGAATGCGGGAGAAAGACCGCCAGCACCAATGGCAGAAGCGATATATCCAAGTTGGGAAATCGTTGAGAAAGCCAAGATTCTTTTGATATCAGTAGAAGTTGTTGCCATCAATGCACCCAATAATGCCGTTAAAATTCCGATCCAAGTTATTATCGCGGCAGGTGGAATGCTGACATCTGGTAAAACTGCTTCAAATCCACCTACATCATAAAGCATGAGGAAGTTTCTCATCAGAAGCAGTAGACCTGCCTTAACCATTGTAGAAGAGTGAAGTAAAGCGGAGACAGGAGTTGGACCCTCCATTGCTTCAGGCAACCATCCAAACAGAGGGAATTGGGAGGATTTTCCAACAGCGGCCAAGAATATC
This sequence comes from Candidatus Heimdallarchaeota archaeon, assembly GCA_015523565.1. Classification (GTDB taxonomy): domain Archaea; phylum Asgardarchaeota; class Heimdallarchaeia; order Heimdallarchaeales; family Kariarchaeaceae; genus WAKA01. The sequence goes on from WAKA01000221.1 coordinate 13,453, forward strand.
AGAATGGCGGGAACAGCGAGTGTTGATGCAGAAAGTTCACCTTTATGGATCAATTCAAAAATATGGGTATAGCTTAAATCTCCGCCAGTTTTTCCATAAGTAAGAAATATACCAACAAGAAAGCCTACGTCACCAACCTTGTTGTAAAGAAATGCTTTCATTGCAGCTGCGGAGGCAGATGGTTTATACCAATAATAGCCTATCAGGAAATAGCTAGATACACCAAGCAGTTCCCAGAATATTAAGCTGTTGAAAAGATTGCCAGCATAAATGAAGCCCCACATTGAGCCAGTGAAGAAGTTGAGGAAAGCGAAGAATCGGGTCACTTCCTCCTCCCCATGCCTCATGTAGTCATAAGCATAAAAATGGATCATCAAGGCGATAATGCCCAATAGAGCCCCCATCATTGCGCTTAAGGGATCAATGAGGAAAGCCCATTCAAGTTTTGTTCCAGCAATGAATTCCCAAGAAGCTTCAATATAGGGAGTCTGGATACCTTTTACGTAATTTGCAAAATACATTGAAAGCACAGTAATTGAAATTCCTGTTGAAAGGAGGATTGAAAGGTTCCCTATGACTGCAGCACGCAGAGGGCTAACCTGCAATTTTCCCCTGACTTCAATATATCGAATAGCAATAAGAAGTACAGCGGCGACCATTGGAATCAACACAATTGCGGCAGTCATCAAAATCATTGAATCAGCAGTTGAATCGCCAGTGAATGCCTTAATAATCTCTAGAGTTTTTTCTGCTTCCGCCATTTTATTCGTCCTCCTCAGATTCTGCCAACTCGTATATATTGGCAACAACAATCTCCCTAAAGTTCCTATATAGGGAAATAAAAATAGCTAATCCAACGGCAGCTTCTGCTGCGGCCAAGGCAATGACAACCATTGCAAAGACCCATCCCATATATTGATCTATGACGGTTCCAGAAGTAGTGCTTTGTAGATAGCTATTGAAAGCGACAAAGTTTATGTTTGCAGAGTTAAGGATCAGCTCGACTGAAAACAATATACGAATTGCTGTTTTTTGTGTAAGTACCCCTAATATCCCAATTGAAAAGAGTATCAGGGAAAGATAGACAAACCATTCAAGTTCCATTTCATTCATCCTCCTTAATTGCCAACTTGACAGAGGCAAGAAGTGCGGCAAGGAACATTAGGGCTATGAAAGGTAAAATGACACCAAGTCCTTGATTTGCTTGCCAAATATTTGTGAAGAATTGCCTGAGTAAGAGCTGTCCATTGTCAGTTGTATAGATATTGCCTCTTTGGCTTGGAATGGATTTGCTGATGAATACGAACAAATTAGCCAATATCAAAAGAACGAATAGAAATGAGATCAGAAAATCAGATCGATCAAAGGAAAAGTGATCTTCCTCATTTGAAGTTAATCTTCCAGCAAAGAGCAATAGGACAGCAATACCTCCACCATAAACGCTGACTTGAATTACCCAAAGGTATTCTGAGTTTACAAGGAGAAATACATTTGCCACCCCTACCAGTGTAAAAATAAGGGAAAGGGCACTTTGCATCACACGTTTTGCGAATAAGACGCCAAGCCCACTGAAAACAATAAAGAGGGCATTGATTACGAAGAAAAAGTCAAAAAATTCCACCATTTCAATAACCTCCTAGCTGAAAACTCCTGCGAAAAACAGAATACCAAGCATAGCCACAAGACTTGCTGGAAGCAGTTGTTTCCATCCAAAACTGAGAAGCTGGTCAATACGCATTCTAGGGAATGCAGTTCTTACAGTTGTCGCGAAGAAGACGAAAAGAAAGAACTTTATAGTGATTGTGGCAACTTGGACAAGTTCGTTGTGTCTCCAACTTTCAATCAAAGGATTATTGCTTTTGCCAAAAGGCCAAAAGTCATATCCACCAAAAAACACATAAATGAACAAGAGGCTGTTGACAGTCAGATGGACATATTCAACCATCATGATAATTGCATACCGCCATCCAGAAAATTCTGTTCTTGGACCCATGACCAATTCAGCTTCAGCTTCAGGAATATCGAATGGAATTCTTTCAGTTTCTGCTAGACCAGCGACGTAGAAAATCAGAGCTGCAAGCAGTCCAAAGCCCCAATACTTGAACATGAACCATCCATTAAGGATTTGGTATTCAGTCATGTCAATCAAAGAGAAGGAGCCAACAACACCGATTACACCCAATATTGAGAGGAACATTGGGATTTCATAAGCCAGCAACTGACCAGCAGATCTGAAACCTCCGATAAGGGCATATTTTGAATTTGATGCCCAGCCACCAATAAACATTGCAGGTGGGAAAATTGAAAAAATTGCAAAAACATAGAGGATGCCTATGGACATGTTGCCCCCTACCAACGCCTTGCTGAATGGCAATGGTGCAAAACTCATGATTGAGGTCAATCCGATCAAATATATTGACATAAAGAATCCAAACCAATCAGCATTTTCAGGTCTTGTATCTTCTTTGAAGAGCAATTTACCCAAGTCAGCAGGGATTTGGAGAATTCCTCTAAAACCTACATAATAAGGACCTTTTCGCCCTTGCTGCCTTGCCATCACCTTTCGTTCAACAAAAGGTCCCAAAAGCTGGAGTATCATGATATAGCTCCCTATCGCAATTGTTACAAGCATGAGGGGGAGCCCGCCTTTCAGATCCTTAGGGATAAAAGATGAGATGGCCTGGACAGCCAAATCACTGACTTGTTGGATGAATGATGAAATTGGACTGTCAGACATTTCAAGTCGAGTATGAATTAACCTATTAAAATTGTAATTATACTGTATGTGGCTAAATTCGTAAAATTTGAAAATTTTTGAAATTCAATATGGGGTATTTTTTGGGCAATATAGTAGTGGAGAATTGAGTTTCCACCAATGAATTGTCGAATATTTTTTTTATTGCAGGGCAAAAATGAGCTAAATGGGTGTTAAGAATCTTTCCGACCTATTGAGTCTTTCAAAAATACCATTTAAACAGGATCGGAAAATTACAGATTTCAAAAATCGGAAAATTGCATTCGATGCATTCAATGTCCTTTATCAATTCCTTTCTTCAATAAGGGATCCATCAGGCAGAATGTTGATGGACAATGAAGGACGAGTAACGTCCCATTTAATTGGATTGCTCACCAGAAATTCACAGCTTTTGCAGAATGGGATAAAAATAGTATATGTCTTTGACGGCGAATCAGATCCATTGAAAGGACAAGAGATTAAACGAAGAAAAGAGATCAAGGAACAAGCAAGAGAAGAATACGAAAAGGCGATGGAAGAGGGGGATGTTCAGAGGGCAAAACAGTTGGCATCCCGAATAACTCATTTAACTCCTCAAATGGTGGAGGATTCAAAAAAACTTCTTGAAGTGATGGGCATTCCCGTTGTCCAAGCGCCTGGAGAAGGGGAAGCCCAATGTGCACAGATGACAAAGGAAGGAATTGTTGATTCTGTAGCATCACAGGATTATGATGCTTTATTATTTGGCGCACCATCATTAGTGAGAAACTTGAACTTAAGTGGAAAAAGAACATTGCCTAGTGGAAGAGTCATAACCATCAATCCTGAAGAGATCAATTTGCGAGATTTGTTGGACGGCTTGCAAATTACAAGGGAGCAATTGATTGATATGGGCATCCTGTTGGGAACTGACTTTAATCCAGAAGGATTCAAGGGAATTGGTCCCAAGACTGCATACAAACTTTTGAAAAAATACCAATCATTTGAGGAGATAAAAAAGCACGAACCAAAGGTTCAGAATGTGGAGGTTCCATATGAAAGAATAAGAGGCATATTTTTGAGTCCCAATGTCAAACATGGAGTGAAAGTGAAATTCGGGTCATATGACCCTGAGAAAATACTTCATTTCCTTGTTGATGAGAGAGGATTTTCAGTAGACCGCCATAAACCACTTATCATGAAAACTGCAAAAATCATAGAGGACTTGGAAAAACAAACTTCACTTGAAAGTTTCTTTTAGAAAACAAATCGAAGGAAGCTATTTATTCAATGGTTACAGAATATGAGTGAAGAATGAGTTCTTACATTGGATTGAGGACATCTCTTGAGTTCAGTGCCAAGTTGGATGGGAACAGATTTTATATTCCCTCAAAGTTTAAGGAAATAGAAATTGGGAGCCTCATCCATTATTCAATTGTCTCTTCAGACAATGCACCTCCAAAAGGAATTATCAAGGGAACAGTGATGAAAAAGAGACTGGTGTCAATACCCAAGGGATATGTACCCGACAACAAAAATGTAGTTGTAATCATTTTTGAAATATTCTATCCAATAAGAATTGAAGTAAAAAAGACATTTCAAAGTAGGGTGACTTCCCGTAAAACAATTCAACTCCCAAAAATTCTGGGATTGGCACCAGGGGATTTCGTGATTGGGAAAGTAATGTCAAACATAACAAAAAACCAAGAATTCCATGAGAAAGCAAGTTTCATGCAAAAGGTGACAAAAACAGGGGCGATCACACTTCCATTAAAACCAGATCAATTCCGTCCAAAAGACAGGATAGAATATGAAGTGGATTATATTATTAGGTCAGCGGAAAACATTGAGGAAAGCATTCCCTCGAACATCAGAATGGATATGACCTTTGGCTGGTCAAACACAGAAATAGAAATAATCTTTTCGACAAATCTTTTGGTTGATGTATCAAATAAGAAAATTGACCTCAAAGAGGGAGAAAACGAGAAAATAGTTGTTGATATGAGTGAAACAGAAGTTGCCATTACAATCTATTGGTGGCATCAGCAAAAACGACTTGCCTTCCTATTTTTTCAGGTGGAGGGCGAAATTGAATCCTTAGGTTCTTTTATTCAGAGCCTTGTCTATTTCAAGAAATCAGAAATTGAAAATCTTCCAGTCAGCATGTTGAATCCGCAAACGCTAGAACGGAAATACAAGAGATTATTGTCTACCATGCACACCAGCTCACAAAAGCCAGCAATGGCATTGCCGATAAATGAGTTCACTCCTGCGGACATATTTGACCGAACAAAATTCAGCACTGAAGAGGCCACCATCCTGTCTATACTTTTGACAAGACTGATAGAAGGCAAGCCAATCACGTCAATAAAGGATTTGAAAGGGTATCCCCTCAATATGGATGATCCAACATTGACGGTAAATGAACTGGTGACAAAAGGATTTTTGAGCAAGACCATCGTAGACAATGAGGAAATCGGTTATACAATTCCAAGGTTTTACTTGAAGTCCACCATGAAATTTTTGGAGCAACAGAAATCATTATTAATCATCATCCATTCCTTTGGAGGAGGTGTGGCAAAAACCACCCTATCCGTAAATATGGGGAAAACCTTTGTTGACATGGGGCTAAGATGTGTCGTCATAGATTTCGATTTTGTCAATTCCAGACTTATCCCGATATTTGAGCCATATCTTGAAAAAAGTGAAAGACATTATTTGAATGACTTTTTGAATGGAAGTGCAAAAACAGAGGATATCATTCAGGAAACATCAATCAAGTCATTGGATGTAATATTGACGAGTCCAAGTTCAGATATTTTGGGTATCAAGAGTGCCCACCGTGAAAGGCACGCAGAGTTGCTGGAAAAATACATTGAATTGTTTTCGCAATTAAAAGACAACTATGATGTAATAATAGTGGATGCTGAAGGGTCATTGGATTTGAATATACTGAACATTTTCCTGTTGGCCGATTTAAGCATAATTCTTTCCAATGGCAATTCCTCAAGCCTGATTGGGCTTAAAAGCAGAATTTCATTGATCTTGCAACGGATAGGTTTGGGAATAAGAAATGATGTGCTTGTACAGACACTTGTCCCAAAATCAAAAATGGAGTTGGCAAGAAGAAGGTTACAGGATTGGGAAACAATATTTTCAGGCTATGGTGTCAGTATTTTTCCAGATCCAATAATTGATGAACCAAAGGTTCGAGAGTTAATCTATGAAGACAACTATTTTTTGGAAAAAGAAACATTATTCCATAATTGGATAGAGAATTTTATGAAAAAAACGCCCAGAATTCAAAAATTTCTGGAATATAAAAAAAATTCAAAAGGAGTTGGCAAACAGAAAACCAAAGGATAGAAAAGTTTTTATTTTGAATCAGAAGACATTGAATCATGTACGGAAAAATATTTTGGAAAAAACTTTTGTTGGCTCTTCTACCTATGCTTGCTGGGATTTCACTTTCCATGGTCATGGCAGTGAACGGTATTTTGATTGCAGATCCTTGTGAAGACCCAGATCGTGTAGTGCCTGTCCCAATGTGTTGGATGGATCTCCCTAACCCCTAAAATCCGTGGTAAAATTGGGATTTTTCAAAAAACTTTTTCTTTCTGGTCAAATTGAACAGTTTTGGGAAGAAGCAAAGAATTTCAAGGAAAAGGAAGACATTTTAGCGGATTATTTTGTCAAAAAGAGTATATGGGGAGAATATGACACAACAAATATTTCACGGGATTACAAAGTGATTGTCACATCCGTGATAATGGGGAACAATAACGAAGAAGTTGTCATAGAAGGTGCAGAAGCATTAGAAAGTTTGCTCTATGAGATAAAGCATATTTCCAGCCTTGACGAAAAGGAGCTCATGAGATATGAACCACCAATCCAATATTCAAAAGTTGAAGGGTTTATCCAATCATTTGTTTTTGCTAAAGCAAAAAAATTCATGCCAAGTGACAGGCTAAAGGAAATTTTGGAGAACAGGCTATTTGAGGAAACAGACAGAATTGTCCAGATTAGGCTTGTCACTCTTTTATTGGAATTAAACAAAAGCGACAGGGAGAAAACGATTGAATATCTGAAAAATCTGATACGATTGTACAAGGAATTGAAATTCAATGAACCATTACCAAAGTTATATCACAATTTGGCATTTATTTATCAGAAACTGGGAGATTATATACAGGCAATGGATGCAGTAAATTTAGCGATTGGATATTGGAAGAAGCAAGACAGCCCAGACAAATTGACAACTTCATTGCACCTGAAGGTCGTTATTGAACAAAATTGGGGAAAACTTGAAAATGCCAAGAAAACCTTGGAAGAGGCAATGACATATGCAAATGAGAAATCCCTGCCAAAATTGTTGCATATGAGAGGACTGATAGAGGAAAATCAAGGAAACTACAAAAATGCAACCACATACCTAAAAAAAGCGATAAGCATGATTAGACCGACAGAAAGCCCATATCTTTGGACATATATCAATTTAGATCTTGCCATGATCTTGTTGGAGGAAGGAAACTATCAAGAGAGCGAAAGAATTTTCCAAAAATTAAAGGGAACAGTTCATGATAAGCTTCAAGGGGTTTTTGCATTGCGTTATGCAAAGTTCCTGTTGATGAAGGGGGAAGTATATAAAGCGCAGACATGGATAAATAAAGCCCATAAACTATTGAAGGAAAGCTCAAACCCGATTTATACGCCTCAACTCTTTCTTGTCTTGGCAGGAGTCCATCATTCACTTGGACAGTATGGAAAGGCATTGAATGCGTACAAAAAAGCCATTGAATTGTATAAATCGCTGAAGAACAACTATCTTTTAATTGACTGTCTTTTCGGGATGTTAATCACGTTAATTCAAATGAAAGACCTTGAGACTGCAAAAAGCATTCAGAAGGAAATTGAGAGCTTAGAGACCAAGGGTAGCTCAACTTACATTGAAAGTATCAGGGCACTGTCAAAAGCCATAATCCTCCTTAGCAAAAGACGTATCAGAGCCATGATAGAGGCAGAAGGCATTTTAAGAAACATCATTGAGAATAAGGAACTAGAGATTGCCTTGCGTTTTATTGCAACAGCATATTTGATAGAAATCCTATTAGTGGATTACCAGACATCCGAGGATCAAGAAATAATGAATGAGATCAATGAATTGGTTAGCCCGTTGATGGAACTTGGGAAAAAAACTGCACCCACATTTTTCATAGACAGTAAAATCCTGATTGCTCGAATCAATTTTGCACAGGGAGACATGGCGAAATCCATCGAGATACTTGATGAGGCATTGGAACTTGCAGAAATCTACGGATTGGAAAGCTATAAGGAAAAAGTGAAACATGAAATGGGATTGCTTGATGAAAAACTTGAGAGCATGACAATCCTTCTTGAGCAAAACAAATCAGTAAGGGACAGATTTCAAGAAGCAAAAATACACGACTATTTGAACACGATAGCAAATTCAGCGCTGGTATTACGACGTATGGAATGAAACTTTCCCTTGAGCAAGCATTTTTATGTCACCAAGCAAAAAGTCTGTCATGCGAAACCCATTCAGGAAACAGATAAGAACTGCAAACTTGGAAGACTATGGAGAGCTTTCCCCAAAAGAACTTCGAAAGAAACAGCGTATCCCGCCAGGACAAAGACTTGCCAAGAGATGGCCAGTGCTATCCGCAGAACCGACACCAAAATTCAATGGGGTAGATTGGGATGTCACTGTTAACGGGCTGGTGGAAAACCCGACCACTTGGACATGGGAAGAGTTCAAGAAACTACCAAAGGTGGAACAGGTCAGCGACCTGCATTGTGTAACTACATGGTCATTATTGGATCAGAAATTCGGAGGAGTGGCTTTCAAGACAATAGTGGACATTGTAAAACCCCTGCCAGAAGCAAAGTTTGTCACTTTCGAGGCATACAGTGGTTATACAACAGCATTGCCTCTTTATGGTGGTTATCTCGATGAAAATGATGTGCTTCTTGCGTATGAGCATGATGGAAAACCGCTTCCACCAGACCATGGGGGACCGCTCAGATCACTCGTACCGCAGCTCTATCTTTGGAAATCGGTCAAATGGCTCACAAAAATGACATTCACGGATGTTTGGGAAAGAGGGTTCTGGGAAGTGAGAGGATATCACCAAAGAGGAGACCCTTGGCTTGAAGAAAGATACAGTTCACAAGAAAGGGTTAGAAGGCGAAACCAAAAGTTATAGCCACCTATTGAAGACAAGGCATATCAGTCACCATAGTCAGCCCTATCCCTGTAATTTAATGATTACAAACCAAGTCATTCCACCACAGGATAAAGCGTAACAACTTTTTTTTGCCTTTTCCTAAGGATAATCATGGCAATAAGCACGACCCCGACACCAATAGTAAGCCACCAACCATATGACAAATATGGAACACCAACATCGGCAATTGTGACATTATAGTCAATTATGAATTGACGGGCACCCAAAGCAATCCCCCCTGCAAATGGGTCGTATTTATACTCTTGGGCGAACACCCACAGTTTTCCCTCCACATCGGCTACGGCAAGGGGAACAAAATACACGGTAAGTCCGTCATTACTTTCCTCAAAAGGAATTTCAAATGGAACAAGTGAAGACCCATTTGAATAAAATCCCAGCAACTGACTTGTCCTGTTCTCAATAGAATATTTTGATGCAATTTGCAAACCTCGAACAGCCATGGGAATAAGATATGGAGCCATTTTCGCAAAGGCAATCTCAAGGGGATTTGACTTTTTCGGCAAGGGAATGCCCTCATCATAATAGGTGCCACGCAATAAGGTTTTATTGCCTTGCAACAGCATGTATTGAAAAGTGCTGTTCTTATAAGTGACCCCAAGGGAGATGTTCCTTGCAATGTCAATGGGATATGTGCGTGTAAAAACAATATTTGGGAAATAAGTGCCAATGAATGGAAATGAGATTTCTGAAAGAGTGAAGTTTAAGGTGCTTGGATCAACCTTTCCAACCACCCTTTCTGAAACGTTCGGATAATATTCGGTATCCCAAGAGATCAAATAAATCAAGCCGTCTGATGCAATCATTTCATTCCTATCCTTGAATGTGTATCGCGGGAAATAATATGTAGAATTGGCGATGATATTACCATTAGCCGTATCAATCCTGAAAATTCCAATCCCGTCTACTTTATTGGTTCGTATAATTAAGGATACAAAAAGGAAACCAGAAAAAAACTCTCCAAGGATAGCTTCTATAGTTGCTAACTGACCATCAGGGATTGCAGTGGAAAGCGCATCCCTGAGATCCAATCTCCAAAGTGAGGATAGATCATTCTTCTTCAGTTTATTAATGGCATACAGAAATCCAACGTTACGTGTCAGGACATATGCTGATTCGTTGTCAACAGAAAGGATTCCCTCAATATTCTCTGAAAACGAACGTTTTGTGTAATTCAGGTTCCTATTAATGGAAAGCAAAACAGTCTCAGTGGGAGAAAAATCAAATAACTGCCCAACAGCCACATAGGAACCGTCAGAGAAGGGCAAGACCTGTTTGAACTCATAGCTTGCCAAACCAGAGGAATTCATGATGGTATATGGAAACGTTGCAGGAGAGGTTAAGGAATTTTCATTGTTTGTATCATAAAACCCAAGCAAACCAGCAACCAGAAGCAACAAAAAAATTATTGACAACGCCGGGATGCTTTTGGAATATAACATAATCCACTATGTTGGGCTAGCTAAAAAAAAATTTTCGAATGCATTAGACTTAATGACTGCAACAACTTTTTTCAGGCTCTTTCATAGGTTGAAGCTTGCCCTCGATCCAAAGTCTTGTAGCATCACCAACCGTGTCTGCATCATTAGCATCCAGAACAGTTATCCCTCTTTCACGAAACATGTTATACGGTTTGCTCCCCAAATGGGAGGTGATCACGAATGTCGCACCCGCATTGGCAACAACATCGGCAGGAGTGTCGGTACCACCAAAATGATGATTTGTGTTTTTGACCAATGAGAATTCACCAGTATCAGAATCAAAAAGGGCATAATATGGAACCCTGCCAAAATGTTTGCCCAAATGTGCAGATGAAATTCCAATATCATTTTCGCCAGTTTTTATGGGTAATATCGCCTTTGCCATAAGTAACATGGGCATTTACTATTCTTAAGTTAGGAGATAAGACATGTCATCAATTGACACATGATAAAATAGGCAAAAAAATAGGTTTGCATAGAAGATTACTTGTAACTTGTATTAACAAAAGACAACCAAGCTTGTCAACCTATAGTCAAATAGAAATAATGTCTATCAATGCCTTCAGTTTCATTTTCGTTTCACTTTCTGGATAATCTGCCAGCACATCATAACATTTTTGCTTGTATGTTTTACAGTGCTCCTTGACTGCCGCAGTTCCACCAGAACGGATCAAAATTTGGCGAATTAGCTCAGGGTCATAATCTTTGTCTCTGAGATAATAGTCCTCCAAAACCCTGCGGTCATCAGGATTTGCACGTCTCATCGCCTCTATCGTAATCAGGCTTTGGAAACGGTTTGTAATGTCACTGTCTGGTTCCTTGCCTAAATCGTCAAATGTGCCTTCTATAGCAAGAATGTCATCACGAAGTTGGTAAGCAGTGCCATAATCATCCCCGAACTGTGTCATTTTCTCAATCGTTATGGGATCATCTGTCGCCAACAATACAGCACATTTTGCCGCAGACATAAACAAAGACGATGTTTTTCGTCTTAGGATTTCCATGAAAAATTCCTCAGAAATCACTTTGCTTGATTTCAGATCCTTTGACAGGAACAGTGCAGATGAAAGTTGAGAAGCCGCCTTTCCAACAGTTCTTACCACTTCTGCATGCTTTGTCCGCGTCGCCAAGTCAAAAACGAATGCAGAAAGGTTATAAGCAATGGACAGCGCTGCAAACGTTCCGTGTTTCACAAAAAATGCTAAATCACCCCGCCTCATTTCATCACGGTCAAAAATATCATCTACAATCAACGACGCATTATGAGCTATCTCAATAGATGCTAAAATCGGAAGCAAGCGATCCAACGGGGCATCATCGCCTTTGATCAGACGATAAACGTAGATCGAGAGCAATGGACGAAGTTTTTTGCCCCTTTTACCAAAATAGGGAGAAATCATCTTCGTGATTATTGAATCTTCACCATATTCTTCCTTGATTATTTCATCCAGTGTATCAATAATTGTCTGACGGTCATCTGCAAACGGATCAGACCGTGCCTTTGCTGAGTCGCGCGATTTTAACATAAGCTTATTCATCTTTTCCCTTTTACTGATATAAAATATACTGATTGTGTCCCAACAACTTTACCACATTTCATGAAGCATAATGAAAAAAAACACAAGAGATTAAAAAACAATATTTTTCGTACAATGGTGAAAACCACTCATAGAAAATTTTTGAACAGTCAATGCTTTTGAATGTTTTATTGATAGGAAACAAAATTTGTTTACAATATGAATAATATAAAAGCATATTTTTTAGGATCTATGAATAAAAAAACACAAATTCGAACCGTCAATAATAAGTGGTCGAAAATCTAGCCAAACCTTTCCAAATGCGTTCTTTCAAACCAAACCATGTATATTGGGATTGGACAAGCAAGCAGACTATTAGGTGTCTCCGTCCATAGTCACTGTAATTAATGACAAGGGAAGTGAAAAATAAATGTTTCTAATTTAGAGGAGAGCCTATTTCCCATTACCACTTCCAAAATGCATATTGTTCAGATCTGGCTATTTTCACACCATTAAGTTTCAGTGTAAGAAGAATCTGTTCTCTGTGATGCGATTCGTGTGAAATAAGGTAAGTAATAAATCCAAAAACATTCTTGATACCAGATACCTTTCCACCACTTTGAGTATGTTGAATAAGGTTCAGAACTGCAAGACTAGTTGAATTGAATCCGTCCATTACAGTTTCAGAATCTGGAATATCCTGTAACGGTCTGATTGCCTTGAGCCATTGCTTTCGTACCTTTATCATGTGAAGGAATTGCTTCTCAATAGTTCGTGATCTTGCACGAGCTTTCAAATTCATGTAATCATGGCATATTTTTAAAAGCAGGAGGTTCTTTTCGTTGTGTTTCTCCCATATTTCAAGACAATTTACATCCACAATGTCAAAAAGATTTGATGTTAATAAAGACCATGCAGTTTTATATTCGGTATTACAAAAAATGTTTGTTATCAAAACAGCTTATACGGAATTTTGACATAATATGTTACCAATGAGTTAAATTCGCGATTTTTATTATCGATCTTATAGATGCTTACAGCACATTGAATGGTTTTACTAAATGGAACAACAAAATCTTCATACCGCAATGAAACTTTTAACCAACCACAGGATCGTTTTTCTAGAAGGGGACAAAATTTGGTGATACAGAGACCGACATGAACCTCCATCTTTTTTATGTTTAGGGTTATAAGAAATATCGTTGACTGTCATTGAAGACTTCACTTCCGAATCATCATTCCAATTTGTTTTTGAACTAAGAAAAGAGTTTTTCCCGGCTTTCAACAAGGCATTTGGTCTTGAGGGCTGGCAGGTTGCTGGACGGACGGAGGCGTCGCTCATTGATCCGAGGTCAAAGCTGGAGCCTGACGCCCTGCTCAAGAAAGCAGGATTGGTCATCCCCATAGAACTGGAGCGTTGGCCGACAGGATATACTGTGTACCAATCCAATATCTACACCTGCTTGGCGGTGAGGCACAACAAAAAACACAAATCTGATTTGAAGACTATGGCAATGAGCCGATGCCGAATTTTTGCAGTAACTGCTGAAACAAGGGAAATAGGTATTTTCAAATGCACGATCCCGCATTTTCGAGCCCTGTACCTTCCCGAATTCCCAGAGCTTGTCATAGATGTCCTGCCGTCCGACCACAAGGCATTTTATTACCTGCAACAGCTCCTGGATGACCTAAAGCCCTCTAGATTCCG
>WAKA01000222.1 GCA_015523565.1 Candidatus Heimdallarchaeota archaeon
ATTAAACATACGTATAATTTTTTCATCATTGATATTTTTCTATTTTTGGGATTACAATGATAAGGATTTTTGTGCATAAATATTTACAAAATAGGATTATCATTGTCTTCTTTCCAAAATGTTTTTTTCTTACCTTTTCAAAGGGGATGTATGCCAAAATGCCCTTATTGCAATTCAAAACTTAGAATAAAACTGTCTGCACAATATGTTGATGAAATTGATCCTTCTTTTTACAACCTTGCCGAAAGGCAACTCCAAATGATGCCTGCAATGCTTCGAGGGCTTCTGCAACAGGTTTCTCAAGCAGTGTCCAATCGATCCATCCCTGTCTACATTCTTTCCTGTGCAAGCTGTGACACTTTTCTTGATCTGGAGTTCAAGATAAGGGACTCCTAACCAATAACAACATACAATAACTGAGGGGCAAAAGGAAAATGTGGACTTCATTTGGTCTGCCCTGATTGCAGTATTTCTTTTTGCGACCACCTCTGTGATGACAAAGTATCTGATTGCCATGGTGGGTGGACCTTATCGTTTTCTTGCCTATCAGTTGACTGTCGGGTTGACCATTATCTGGTCTGTTTTTTTCCTTTTTGATTCGACGCCTATTGACCCGAATCTAGGGAATCCTGAAGTTGTCATGTCTCTTCTTCTTTCAAGCATTTTTGCGTTTGGTGGATTTGTATGCCTCATGATTGGATTTTCAAAGGGAAATGCCTCTGTGGGCGGCATTTTCATTGCGTCAAGACTGATTGTGAACATTCCGCTGGCATTTGTTTTCCTCGGTGAAAAATATCCTTTCTTTGTCTATGTGCTTATCTTGGTTACTCTTTTCGGGGCAATTCTGGTCTCTTGGGACGGGGACTTGACTGTCAAGGAGGTTTTTCTTATGAAAGGAAAGGGTGTGGCATGGTTTTTCTTGACTATGGTGCTTTGGGGACTTTCCAACTTCTTCATTGCAGATATCGGCAATCAATTGTCTGCTCTTGAATTTCTTGCCTATCGCCAAGTCTTTCTGTTAATTGCTGTTTGGTTGTTCTATCCCCTGATCAGTCCCAATGTGGATGGAAACTCCAAGGGAGTCTCCTTATCTTTTATACGGCTTCTTTTGCTGTATATTGCCTTTACTGTTTCTGCACAATTGTTGTTCATTTCCAGCCTTTTGCAGAACCTTACAATCACCGAGGGCATTGGCGCAATGGAGGGTGCCGCCACCTTTCTCATCAGCTTAGGGACGGCAAAACTTTTGGGGAATTCCGTTCTTAATGAGGTAATGGATAGGAGAACCCTTCTATTACGGATTGCAGGGGTGGTTTTGAGTACTTTCGGTGTATTGGCAATTATATTTTTTCTGTGATTGTGCAATACATCCTTGGAAAGCATGTTCTTCTTCAATTTTTCATACAAATGAGTTGTCACCATTGTTGGTTGGCGCCCGGATTGTTGTGTAAAATCATATTACTTTTGGAATGCTTTCTTGGTATAATATGTGACGTGGAAAAGTTCTCATAAGCATTTATTTTTGGAAAATGCTTTCGTTTTCTAATACTTTCGGGGTGGTCTCACTCCGCCAATGGACAAAACGGTCGTAGGGACTTTTATGCTTTCATTTTCTAGATGGATATGATGCTGGTACCTGCAGCATTCCTTTCCAACAATGGGCTTCAAGTCAATCCAAGAACATTGCCCCGTCTTCATCGTCTTTTTGGTCATTGGTTGGTTGGAAGCATTCATTTTATCGAGAGCGAGGACATCAAGTCACTTAACAAAGTGATGCATTCCGTACTGTTGGATGCGTATACCAATGAATGGAAGATATCTGTCATTGATTCCGCTAATTCTTTTGATCCTTTCATCATCGACCATTATGCAGGGGATGATTTGGATACCTCTGATATTCTTGGTCAAATCCATTTGGCACGTCCATTTCAAGCTCTACAAACACTTTCATTGGTGCAGGATGTGTCAAGACATATCACAGGTCCCTTTCATCTGCTTCTTGCCCCTTCGTTCCCGTCGCTTTTCAGGCAGGCAATTGAAGAGGATGCTTATTCAGGTATTGAGGTTACACTGCTTCAATCAATCCGCCTCTTACAGCAGTTGGCAGTAAGAGGTGCCACAATCATCCTGACTGATACAATTGACGATGGCGCTTTTATACAACCCGTCTGCAAGGTTCATGTTCGCCAACGAAGGATTTCAAATGACACATGGCTTGATCAGTTGATTGCTCATCCTTTCCTTCCCCCCGTTGAATTCAAGTTTTCTGAGAATGGCGTCAAAAAGGTTCCATCACAACAGTTGACTCTTGATGATTTTTTCTGAAAGGTGCTGTTTCATGGAATTTGTCGGTTGGATTATGAACATTCATTTCCGCGGTCAGAAAACGCATTTGTGGCTCAAGGATGAAATGCAAACCGTCCATCATCTTGAACTCAATTATTACCCCATTTTCTATGTGGATGTCTCAAAGCATTCCAATGTCCGCTATCTTTTATCTCAAGCCCAGAAACACCCCTTTGTCAAACGGGTGGAACTAATGCATGCATTTGCTTCAAATGAGTCTTCCACTCCCTCACTTGTTTTGAAGATATATGTTGTTTCCCCTGAAAAGTTTGACACAACTGTCAAGTCATTCAAAAAACTAGGGTTGCCTCTTTACAACATTGATCTGCATCCCCGTGAGAAGTTCTTTCAGGATACTGCTTCCTTTCCATTAGGGAAGTGCCGTATCAGTCATGAAGAGAATGGTGATTTTACAATCGAAATGATGGATGACTTCCGTAAGCCATTCTATGACATTATTCCCTTAAAAGTTGCCAAGATCCGCGTTCAGCCATTCAAAGCGCCAAATAGTGTCTTTCCAACTTTCAGGGACCCCATTGCGACGATAGACATCGATCTGATAACCAACCATTGTCTTTTGGATACAAATCTAAATCCTATCCATCCTGTATCTCGCATTGATCTCTTTCCATGCAATCTCCTTGAAATTTTTCATTTGAAGAGGGATTGGGATGTTCAATCCTACCGTATTCATGTCCTTCCGTCGTTGGTTCCTTTTTTCAAGTCACTTAATCTCCAAAACACTGTTGACTCGTTCTTGAATCGACCTATGCAGGTTTTTCAAACAATGATGGAGCTTATTATGGGCAATGGAGGCACACCTTCTTTTGACAAATGCTTTGATGAAGCTTCAGCTCTTCTCCTCCTGAATTTCTTGATGATGTACTTTGATCCCGATATTCTTGTAATTGTTGACGGTGATAGTTTTACCCTTCCCTATTTGCAGCATCGTGCAATATCGTTGGATATTCGTCTGGAGTTGGGGAGACTTCCATCACGAATTCCTTTGCACACTAAGTCGCAGTCCTATTTCAGTTATGGGCGTTTTTATCGCAAGAATATGCCTATATTTATTCCTGGAAGAATACACATTGATCAACGGAATTCGCACTTTTTCAATGATACGGGTTTCTATGGGGTGATTGAACTTAGCAGACTAGGTGGCATCCCTCCTGACCGATGTGCACGCAACTCAATTGGGACTGTCTTGACGGCAATTGAGCTGATGGTGGCCGCACGTTCCATTCCTCCTGTCCTGATCCCGAATGGCAAGGCAAAAAGTGAAAGGTTCAAGCCCAGTGAAACGATTTTGGCATCTGACAATGGTGGGATCACATATCCTGCACTTCCTGGAATCTATGCAGATGTTTGGGGAATTGACTTTGTTTCCCTCTATCCATCAATAATGCTTAAGCATAATATCAGCTCCGAAACTGTTCTTTGTGAATGTTGCAAAGGTGATGGTGACATAGTCCCTGGTATTGGCTATCATGTCTGTATCCGTAGAAGGGGCATTGTTCCAATGACAATGCAATTGATTTTGGAAAAACGGTTGTTCTACAAATATTTGCAAAAATCATGTGTTGATGAGTACTTAAGGAGGAGATATCAAGGGATATCCAATTCCCTTAAGTGGGTTCTAGTCAGTTGTTTCGGGTATCTCGGTTTCAAAAATGCACGTTTTGGATCGATTGAAAGCCATCAGGCAGTGACAGCATATGCCCGAAAATATCTGGTCGATGCCCAGCACATTTGCAGACAATTTGGTTTCAAGGTTTTGGCAGGGCTGACAGATTCATTGTTCATTCAAGCAACAGAAAGTAAGTTCAATACGTTACAAAACATTTCACAAATGGTTTTTGAAATTTCAAGACAAACGGGTTTTGCGATAAACGTTGATGGTCATTTCAAATGGATTGTTTTCACAAGCATCAAGGGTCATGCTTCCATATCTGCGTTAAATCGATACTTTGGTGCTTATGATGCTGGTATCAAGATCCGTGGTATACTTTCAAGACAGCATTCAACCCCTGAAATTGCAAGAAAACTGCAATGGGATATGCTGGAATTTATGTCCGGACTGGCAACCCCCACAGAAATCATAAAAAGGATTGATCATCTTATCGACATTTTGGAAAAGTGGAAACGTAAGGTTCTTTCTTATCAAGTGAACCGCCATGATCTTGTTTTTAGGGTTCGATTGGGGAAATCTGCATCAGACTATGTTTCAAATACTGTACAGTCATATGCCGCAAAGAGGTATCTTTTGCATGGTCGTTCCCTTGGTGCAGGAGATACAATGCGTTTTATCATCAAGGACAATAGCCTCAGATCAATAGATCGAGTAATTCTTGAAGATGAATTGGATTCTTCAAGTCCGTATGATGCAGAATGGTATTCTGAATACTTGGATCGCGCCTTCTTGGATCTTATGGAAAACATTGTCTACCAATTCAATATCTGCTTGCCTTCTTGGCTTCATGATAACCTTTCAGATCCTCCTGCCCCTTCATTGGAAACCTTTCTGTCTATGTCATAACCTTTAATTGAAAATGCATTTTATTCGGCACATGAGCGATTTGGATGGAGTGATAGATTACCCTGTCTTCAAGACAGTAATAAAGACCAATCCTGATGAATTTGACAAGGCAATGACAGAGATGCTTCAAGACGGGTGGGAAATCGACAGCACATTCCATCATGTTTTATCTGGGGGTGATCAGATGTTTGTTGCCTATATGGTCAAAGAAATTGATGATGTCTTCGAGGGGCTTGACATTATTGATGAAGATGAAGGAACCGACTAATGTAATGGTTTAAATGCCTCTTTGCCCATGATCTTTTAGATGTCCAAACGACGAGTAGTAAAAACATACAGCAATACCCGTGCCAAAGGGGAAAAATACACGATTGAAGGCAATCGTTTTTTTGTAAAAGTAGAGCTTGTAAGCATCAAGGTCATAGAAGAAGCGGACAAGATTGGCAGGACTTCTGAAATTTACTTGGAATGTGGGAAGTCCCGTATGAAGGCTAACCGGATACCCACTTTTGGTGAAATCCATTTGGATCGGAACGAAGTTTTCAAGCCAAGAGGTGGCATTACCCTGTATACTGCGTTTATTGAAAAAGAAGGTGGTGGAACTGTTGAAATTCCATTCAAGGTAAGGGAGCAGGATATTGGCAAAGACGACACCTTGGTGAACACTACCCTTTCTGTCAATTTGGGTCAATCCTTGGAATATTTGGCATTTGAGGAGAATGGTCTCAAGGTCAAGATTTCAGTTTCTGCAAACAAGACAAAATACTAGTGTGGGCTCCATCCATCTGGTGGATAGCCTTCATTGATTATTCTTTCATAAATTGCGATCAACGTATCTGTGGTTTTACGGATATCATGTTGCTGAACGTCCTTGAACGCCTGTTCCACGAGTCTGTTTCGAGTCTTTTCATCCCTGAGCAATTTATCCATTGAAAAGACGAAACCTTGAATGTCTGCCGCCCTGAAACAATTAACATCATTGAACAGCCAGTCAAACACTTCAATGTCTCTTACCACAATTGGTGTTTTTGTTGCCGCCGCTTCCAATGGTGGCAGTCCCTGCGTTTCCATGTGGGTTGTCACCAACAACAGGTCAATTGCAAAGAAGAATTCTTCAATATCTTCAACAAATCCCACAAGTTTCATATTTCCCGGAACCTTTCCCAAATATCTATTGAAAAAGAATCTGGGATAAATTGGCTGTGATTTGCCGACCCAAATGAATTGATAATCTACTTTTTGTAATGCCACCTGCTTGAAATCTCTTGCCCCTTTTCTTGGGAAAAGGGATCCAATCCCTCCTATTAGGGGTTTGTCTGGATCAAAGCCATACTTAAGTGTGAATCTTTCTTTTGCCCTTTTTCTGTCTTCCAAAGATGGCACTTTGAACTGATCCATTGGAATGCCATTGCTGACTGCTGTTGCTGGGGTTGTCACTCCTATTTCCCTTACACATTTTTTAGCAAACTCAGATACAGGCACCAAAAAAGGGGCAAGATTATAATAATATCTCAAATATCTCCGCATGAATGGATCAATCAGTGAATATCCCAAAATTCCACCAACCATGTCCTGTGGAACAGAATGCACATGCACAACTGCTTTTGTCTTTTTCTTTGCTTTTTTCAGGAAGAATGAATTGAACCCGAAATGAATGTCAACAAGATCATATTGCTCAAGTGGTTTTTTGCCATTGTAGTCAACTTCCACACCTTTTTCCCTTAGGGTCTTCATTAGGCGTTTTGGAGCTAACTCAATCCCTCCAAGCTTTGCCTTCTTTCCTTCCTTTCCTGCACCAATAATATTGATTTTCAACAATTCATCGTCTTGGCAGGGAATTAATAGGTAATGGTTTTGTTTCATTCATTTTCCCAGAGTCCAAGGTTTACGAGATCTTCTTTCGGTTCCATAAAACTACAAGAGCCAAAGGAATGAAATGTCTCTTTTCTTCCCTTTTCAATCTGCTGTAAATCGATAAATGCATCATTCCATCCAATTCGCTCTTCTTCAAAGACAAAAGCCTCAATACTCTCTTCTTTCAATATTGCTTCTATATTGTCTACATGTGCGATGGATGCAAAAATGACATTGAGAAATCCATGCATGTAAGTTCCCAATTCTTCTGAATAATTCCTGAATGGATGATGGAGTCCTGCAGTGGCTTTGAACAGAATATCTGAATCCTTGCACTTACGGATGAACGTTGCCACGTCTTCAATGGATGGTATTTGCTGTGCCTCTGTTCCTCCCGTCCTTATTTTCATTCCAATTCCATGGATTTTTGATAATTCTTGGACAAGATTTTCAAGTGCCGCTTGCCAATCCTGTACAAAATGATTTTCAAGGAAAAGATTTGAAATTACATTTTGATCCTTGAATATATTTTTCACTTCACCAACGAATTCATTTGCGTTTTTTGTTTCATAAAATGAATGTGGGATCTTCACTTCTGCTATTGGGAAAGAAAAGTTCGCATCAGAGATCTTTTGTTCAAGCAAAATCAGATCCTCTTCTAGGTTCTCATAAAATGATTTCTCGTCATTTCCCCCTCTAAGAAGAATCGAAAGCTCGATTGGATTGTCAAACTCGTCAAAACGCAGATGATATGGCTCCAATTCATCCAGCTTTCCAATTGGGATGACCAATTTTCCGATCATCCAATTGTCCTCACTTTCCATATATTCCAAATAATTGGAAACGGTCTGCCCCAAAGGAAGTTTCGCAGGGGGAAACAATCCTGCATAATCAAGCACATGGAGCAACAACTGTTTCAGTGATTTTTTCACAGACCTCAAATTATGGCTTTGTGTTTAAGTCTTTTGGGCAAACTTTGTATTCATTCAAAAAAATATAGCAATTTAACTTGTTTCCTGATAGTTGATTGTATTTGACAGGATGACATCCTCTCTGACATTCACTGCCAAATTCCTGCCTTTTGGAACCTCAATGTATCCATTTTCATCAACCTTGACAGGCGGATCAATTATGTCTTGCGTAAAATATCTGTCTGATCCTGATGTGTCTCCTGGAATTGTAAATTCGTCTTTTGCTTGGATGAAAATGTTGTGCATCCTTCCAATACCCATTTCCAGCATTCCTCCAAGCCAAACCTTGTCCTTGCCCAATTTCTCGGCGATTTGCTTTGCTTTATGGTAACCACCAACTCTTGCAGGTTTAATATTGATGATTTTTGCACATTCATATTCTATTGCCTGAATTGCATGGCTGACTGTATGGATTGATTCATCAAGGCAAATGGGGGTCGAAATTTCCGCCTGCAGTTTTTTGTGATCCAGCATATCATCATATGCCAAAGGCTGTTCAATCATCATGAGATCAAATCTATCCATTCTCTTGAAAATGTCAATGTGTTCCTTTTTCAAAGAATAGGCGGAATTTGCATCTACCATCAGTTTAATGTCCCCATATTCCTTTCTAATCGCCTGAACAACGTCGAAATCCCATCCAGGTTTAATTTTAATTTTTATCCTCTGGTACCCTTTTTCCAAAAATTTGCCGATGCGTTCCAATAATGCATCAAGTGAAGGTTGAATTCCAATAGAAACTCCTGTCGGAATTTTTGTCTTGGTCGCGCCATACAATTCCCCTACACTTTTATTTTCACGTTGGGCCTTCAAGCTCCAATAAGCTGATTCAATCCCTGTTTTTGCAAAATTATGCCCCCTGATCGGTGCAAATGCCTTATCAATATCTTCAATCGTGGGAAACCCATTTTCAAAAAGCTTCAAGAATGCTGGGATGAGGTATTTTTCTTGAATAGTCCAAGTTGTATCCATTGTTTCATATGCATATCCTGGGAATGGGTCTGCAACAGTCTCTCCCCATCCAACATTTTCATCTGCATCAATGAGCTTGATAATGATTGCGAATTTCTTGTCTTGTACGCCAAAACTAGTCTGAAAGGGATGAACAAGTGGAAGGCTGATAAGTGACTGGGAGATCTTCACTGGTGTATTGTCCATAGGTCAAGGGGAAAAATACCACTACTTCAATATTGCTTCTTCTGTAATTGTGAATTTGCATCCGTTTTCAGATATTTGGATTTTTTCAATTCTTGATTCCTCTATTTTTTTATAATTCAATTCTATTCTGGAAACATGAGTAGTGAAGACTTATTCACTGTAACCATAGCTTCCCTAATGGAAAAAGCAAAAGAAGATGGGGTTATTACACCCGAGGAATTTGAACTCATTGAACAGGTGCGCTTGGATGCTGAAAAATATACACAAATGTTGAATGAAGCGACAAGTGATGGAATTCTCACCAATGCAGAATCACAAAAACTGGAAGAATTGAAAAGCAAGATTCTTGAAAGAGCAGAAATTGTTGCCAAAATAGACGGCAAGCTTGATGATGATGAGAAACAACTCTTGGAAACCTTGGCTAATATAATCAAGCAAAAATATGTGTAGATTAAATTTTCTTGAACAAATAAAAATTATGCCATTTTTTGTCCTGATCCAAAGACCTGATATAATTATATGCAACCCATCCTCTTTGAAAGTATTCGATACAAATTTCCCTGAATCTTATTCGCCAATCAATTGCAAGTTTTGTTTCTGTTTCTCGTATTTTCTGATAATTTGTGGGCATTTCAACCAAGAACTCCGTATCTTCCTCAAATGTGTCATTGGGCATGAACTTGTCATTTCTTACAAAATTAAAGGTTGGATATCTATCGACTAGTTCTTCATAACTTGGATAATTTTTGTAAGATCCATTCCTGACATTTTGGATTGCCTTTTCCACCTTTTCGGTACGGATTTGCCATTTGACAAGGAATCGATCCGTTGGAACCCCACCATAAATGCCAACTCCCTCTGGCATCCCATAATAATTGATTTTGTATGTGTCACATATGACTCCCAATTTTCCAAAGTTAAGCCATGCATTGTTTGGAAGCAAGGGATCAACTGTCCATACTATTTCATTGATCTTGGGATTGGTGTGATTAATGGCTAAGTTCCTGTGTACCATTTTAAGTTCGAAACCAACATTTTTTCCTTGCCATTTTGGGTCAATTCCCATCATATGACTATAATTTTTGTCTGGAAACATTGGGAAGGCATAAATGAAACCAATTGCTGTCTTTGGATCTTCTTTGGATGTTGCCATGAGCACAGTTCCAAAATCAGATACTGCCTTCATCTCAAAAGTTGCAACATTTTCAAGGTCTGTTAAATCCCAAGCTCTTCTGATAACTTCCGTAATGCTCCTTACCTCTTCCATTGTCCTTACTCTACGTATTGCAATGGTGTCATTCTCCATCAGGAATGGATCTTGCTGGGCTTCAAATTGTATCATCATTTTTCTTTAGAGGGAGTTGGTTAAAGAATTCTTTCATCATTCTATCAAGAATATTCCCTCAATTTCCACATTTAATCCTGCAGGGAGATTGCTGACCTCAACAGCTGATCTTGCTGGCTTTGCTTCACCAAAGAATTCCTCATAAACCTTGTTGATTTTTGCATAGTTGTTTATGTCAGTCATAAAAACTGTCATTTTTACTGCATTCTCCATTTTTCCGCCTGCGGCCTCTACAATCCCCTTGATATTCATCAATGTTCTTCTTGTCTCTTCTTCAATGGATGAGTTCATGACTTGCTTGGTTTTTGGATCAAATCCGCCCTGACCACTGGTGAACAGAAGGTTACCTACTTTCACTGCTTGTGAATATGGTCCAATGGCGGGAGGTGCATTTTCGGTAGAAATAATTTCTTTTGGCATATGTGAGACAAAGAACAATAAATTAAAAATCGATAGGCAAACGCTTCCTTTTTTTGCGCAAATCTAAAAGTATGGGTAATCATATGATCATTTATGTATATTGAAATCCTGATTATTATTGCCGCCTATTTGTTAGGATCGATACCCACCTCATATTTAATTGCAAAATACAAGTACGGATTTGATATTCGGGAAAAGGGTTCAGGTAACGTTGGTGGTGCAAATGCCGCCAGAACGATGGGCATGAAGGTTGGTGTGTTTGCAGGTCTTGTTGATGTCTTCAAAGGGACTTTGGCAGTTAACATTGCGATTTGGTACTCAAAAACTTATCCTGCAACGTCTGGTTTTTTTGAAGACCCTAATATTTTAGTTGCAATTGCTGGGTTTACGGCAGTCATTGGTCATTGTTACAGTTGGGTGCTTGGCTTCAAAGGTGGAAAAGGCGGTGCAACTACAGCAGGGGTTGTGCTTGGATTGGATCCAATGACGTTTTTATGGTTACTGTTGGTTTGGATTTTGGTAGTGGGTACCACACGTTTTACAAGTTTGGGAAATCTTATCGCAGTTTGGGTCATCCCATTAATGTTTCAAATACGCATAGAAAATCTTTATCAACGTGTTGGAAGTCTAGTTTCTTCCGATGCATATACTGTCATGGCATATTCATTGATTGTCTTGATTTATTTCAAACATCGGGACAATGTCATGCGCTTACTACAAGGTACAGAACGGAAATTTGGTCAGAGGGAATGATTTAGTTCCGCTAATTTTTCAATTGACTTTTCAAGCTGATGAACCCTTTTTAGATCCATCTCAACAGCTTCATCCTTTAAATCCAATTCTGACAGGATTTCCTCTTTTCTTGCATCTCTTGCAATTTTAAATGCCTGTATCAATTTCGGAAAGACGGGCAAACCTGCGACTATTGCATTCAAAGAAGGTTCGACCACCCCAAATTCATTTTTGAGACTTTCATCAGTCTGGATGAATTTAAGAAATGGTGTATTCTCAAATGCCTGAACAAATCTAGGGGCTTCATAGCTGAAATCTATTGTTTCGTACGATTTCCTGATAATGGCACAGTATATTTTTCTGCTTTCCAAGATTTCCTCTCGAGTCATAGAGGTTTTTGCAACAATCTCATCCACCAATATGTCAACATATCTCAGATTAAGCATTTCTCCCTCTCCTGTTTTCTCAAATGGTACATGCACTAAAAATGAGATCCCTGGCGTGTGGAATGTTTCCTCTAAATCTTCTAGAGATGCATCGTATCTTTCCCTGTAAGCTGATTGCATGGTTGAAACCAGAAGATTTGTGAATCCCCTGTTAAGGTATTCTATTTTCTGTCTGGCCAATATTTCAAATGGGAGTTCCATTTCATCCAAAGTGGGCATATTGTCTATCAATATCACATTATTGCCCAAAGGGTCATTGGAAAATACCACTTTATAAAGGAATTCTGCCATATTATAATGAACCCTTGAATTCTCAAACCTTTCAGGAAATACAAGGACAATTGGTGGTGTCAGATTGTAGTTTTCCTTAAGGATTTTTGAGACTGTCAGGATACTGCTTATTCCTGTTCCTCCACTTCCTGTTATCAGTAACATCAATCCGGGTTTCTTTGGAATTATTTTCTGGAGGTGGGGAATTATATCTGATTTCCAATTGCTTACATTTTCTAGAGCGATATCTAAATTTCTGGCAAAACCTTCTTTTTCTTCTGTTACACTAAATGTAATGTCATAGATCGGATTTGTAAAGTGTTCCCTCTTCCCTGCATTCATGGCCAATCCTTTGACATTTTCAATCCCCCCCGCCTTTAGGGTTTCAATTAGTTTTGCTCCCATTGTCTGCCCTATATCTCCAGCCGCAATGATAGAAATGCTTAGTTGTTTGTTGAATAGATTAAACTTCATTGTATCACCCAATTAACTTAATGATTGCAGGTATTCCCCTGAATGCATATGCGCTGAACAGCAGTGAGAAGTAAAGCAATCTAAAGGGGTTTACAGGGCTTGGTTTCATGCTATAGATAAATTCTCTAAGAATAAAAATTACCTGTATGTCAATTTCTGTTCTTCTTTCTCTTCCAAGCGCCAAATTTGTAATCTCGTCATAAATAAATGGATCAAGTTCACGAAGTGCCTTTGTCCTGAATCTTCCCATGACATTTGAGATGGAAATAATTGGCAAAAGGATTTGACTAAATGAAAGCATCAATGAAACTATTAGGGCTATAACCACAATATTCCTAATGATTGTACTTTTTGCCAATATTTCTGCATTTGAGGCAGAACTCAGGATAATTTGTTGCTCTTCTGGACTTAGTTGACTAAGTTGGGCAACATTTTTGTCTGTCAGCAGTCTGGTTAACGTTTCTTCATAGCTTGTCCGTCCAACCTGCTCCACAAACGTGATGAAGAGTGGAGAGGAAACCAAAAATACAAGTGAATTGATAATGATTGTAGCCGCTAAAAGCCCATAGAGTGGGATGTTTCCCAAAGATTGAATGGAAAGTCCTGGTGTATCTGCCAATACCTTTACCACTTCATAATTGTTTTTGGAAAGTATGCTGTCATGACCTTCATTGTATCCTTCTGCCCGTTCCTTGATTTTCTTCAATAGCATGTCATAAAGCCTTGAATTCAATCGTACATAATTCAAGGCAAGTAAAGAGACATAAATGATGAGCCCTACACCAAAGTGACTAAATAGGAGGAAAATTCCTCTTATGGCGATTCCTGTTGTTGCAATATTATGGTCAACCCAAATTTTCACCAACTGATAGTCCATAAAAAAAGGAATAACCATTGAAATCCATAATGGCGTTCTTGGCCACTTTCGCAGGTAATATGCATTGAAGTCCTTCTCAATGGATTTTTCGAGCCATGGTGCCCTTTTTGCTTCAATAATCTCTGTAAATGTGTTATATCCATATTTCAAATAAAACGGTGCTGTAATAATCCCTGTAATTGCCAAAATTGCAAAAAATATGGATATTCCCAAAGATTGAAGCAATATGCCTGCTTCAATAGAGAGAACCAAGCTGGGGATTGCCAAAATGAGAGGGATGGAAAACAGCTTTTTGAATGCACTGGGATTGAGGAAAAGTACCACATTCATTGGAAGCTTGGATAAGATACGCGGAAGCTTGAAAAGATTCCTGAAAGGTCGCTCAAGATACTTGATATATGTGAAATATTCTGAATCGACCCCTTCAGGTAAAGTTTCCTCGTATGTGTCAAGAAGTTCCTCAAATTCAAATACGATATCCTTGGCATGTCTTGGTCGCTCAGAAAGGAATCTCATCGTCATTAGTGATCATCCTCCAACTCTCCTCTTCTCTTTAGTGTGGCTTCTCTTGCCAATTCTTCAGCAATCTCCTGTGGTGCCTTGACTTCAATCTCTTCCCCGTCTTTTAGCTTGTCGATTTTTGGATTGATTCTTCCTCCTTCATCTCTTTTCTTTTCTTCATTCAATAGGTACACCCTGACGTCTTCTGCATCTCGCATGAAATTCCTTAATTTTTCAGGAATAGGAATGCCTACAAAGACCCCTCGAAAATGTAGTCCTTCATTATCCATTACTTTGAATTCATGGAAGATATCTTTGTTGGAAAATGTATTGAAGAAGTCCCTGTAACTTTTGGAAGTAACCTTGTCCTTTGTTGCTTGGATAAAAATATAACCTCTTGTACAATTTCTGGGATTGACCTGATAGGACACACTTTCTTTAATGGACGCGTCAAATATTTCAGTTAAATTTCCTTGACAGGTATCCGAGTCAAATTCTGCAATTATCCCGATTCCTTTGACGGTTCTGAATATTTCAAGAAACTCATTCAGGTCACTGGAATATCCGTCACTTTCCAGTTCTGTGGCAACCAACAAGTCTGCAATAGTTGCTCCGATCTTTTCGTTGACTGCCCCAAATATTTTATCAAACGGTTGCCCTTCATTTTCAACAAAAAACTCGTCATTGTCAACCAGCAAGGTCATCAATCCCTTTGACCTGCTTCCAGGGGCATATGTAAAATGGTAGAGTGCTGCCGCCGCGATAAATTTTGTACGAGTGTTCTCATATCGTGCAGGAAGAACAAGAATTGGAACTGGTCGTTTTCCTTTAGAGATTAAATAATCAACAAGTTTAATGGCAATGCCAACTCCTGTCCCCCCACTTCCCAATATGAGAAAAACAAGGTCATGTCTGGTTTTCTGTGGAAAATTCTCTAAATAGTTGTCAATAAAGCTTTCTATTTTGTCTTTTTCTTTCTCATATGTTTCTGATGCCTTACGATATTGCTTTGCTGTGCCATAGGTTGTAGTTCCTATATGCAACTTGAATTTGACATTTTGTTTCTCAAGATTGATTTTGTCTGTTTCAATTAGTGCAGTATCTAAACTGACCCCATATTTGTTGACACGGTTCACAATGTTCCCCAATATCCTTCCTCCCGCACCTCCAATACCAATAATTGGCACTTCAGGGGAATCAAATTTCTCTTTGATGCTTAAAATCGGAGTGGATCCAAGGACATTCTCGTCAACAATTACTGTCTCAGGAATCTCTTGGGATTTCTGCTTTTTGTCTGGCTTGTCTAAATTCAATTTCAGCATGCGATAATGTGCAACATATGGGTTTTTTGAACGCCATAACTTTACCATTTCTATCTATTCCTCTATAAAATTTAATTTAATAAGTATTTATCCCAATCAATCAAGATTTTATGCCTCTCAAATTTCAACTTCTCTCAAAAAAAATTCATTGATGGAGCATTGTCTATATTAAGTTGAATTATGAAAACCCATTGAATGAAAGCAAAAGAACAGAACAAGGCTGGAATAATAGGAACTATTGGTCCCTCGTCTGCAAAAGAGCCTATTTTAGAGAAACTTTTTGAATGTGGGATGAATATTGTTCGAATTAACCTTTCCCATGGTGATCATAAAACGGCAAAAAAGATGTTTGAACTTGTCAGGTCTGTAAATGACAATATTCCTATTATGTTTGATTTATCTGGTCCCAAAATGCGTATTGGAAAAATTGATGGGCATGTCCATCTGGAAGTTGGATCTGAATTTCGTATCACAAAAAAGGAAACTATTGGCGACGAAAACAAAGTAAGTACAAACTATCCAGAGCTTATCGATTTGGCTCAAATAGGAAATACTATCTACCTTAACGATGGGTTAATTGAACTACAGGTAATTGATAAAACTCCTGATGAAATTGTCACGAGGGTCGTCAGGGGAGGTGCCTTAAGCTCTCGAAAGGGGATTAATGCCCCACAAGTTCCCATCGGACTGTACTCGCCCACAGAAAAGGATCTCCGTGACTTGGACTTTACCCTTCCATTGGAACCTGACTTTTATTCTGTCTCATTTGTTAGAAGGAAAGAGGATCTCCAAAAAGTCAGGCAAATTATCGAAAGCCATACGTCTGATCCAATCCATCTGATAAGCAAGATTGAACATCTAGATGGTCTTAAAAACTTTGATGAGATTCTCAAGGAAAGCGATGAGGTCATGATTGCAAGAGGTGACCTTGGAGTAGAAATGGATCCTGCAAAAGTTCCACTTGTGCAAAAAGACCTAATCAAAAGATGCAATCGATTTGGGAAACCTGCCATTGTTGCCACCCAAATGTTGGAAAGTATGGTATATTCTCCACGTGCAACCCGTGCAGAAGCATCCGACGTTGCCAATGCCATTCTTGATGGTGCTGATGTTGTCATGTTAAGTGCAGAAACTGCCACAGGGGAGTATCCCGTAAAGGCAGTTGAAACAATGGCTCATATCATTGAGACTGTTCAATCCTCCATTCCTCCTCATAGGGAAAAATACCATCCTACCGAAAATCCAAATTGGGATGCAGTTGGAAGGGCGGCAGTTTATCTTGCAGAAGATTTGGGCGCTTCTGCCATTATTGCAAACACAAGATCTGGCGATACAAGCCGGGTAATTGCAAAATATAGACCTTTACAACCCATCATCTCAATAACGCCAAATCGAAAAACATTCCGTCGTCTTAATATCCAATGGGGTGTCATTCCTGTCTTTAGTAAAACAAATTACCATGATACTGATGATATGATTGAAGACTCCATTAAAATAGCTGTAGATCTTGATTTGATAGAGAAGGACGATATTGTTGTCACCGTGGCTGGCTCTTTATTGGGCATGCCCTATACAACCAACCTAATCCAATATTATTACGTCAAGGACATCGTCAAATCATTAGAGGCAAAGAAAAAATTTTCAACTGCATATTTAGAATAAAATCTTTTCATCATCCATATCGAAGGGAAATACTATTAATATTTGTTTAATGAAAATAACTACAGCTAGGGATGAAACATGAGCTTTGACAGAAGGGAATTATTTGGTGAATTAGCCAATAAAATCGGTGCAGAAGACATTACAGACCCATTTGAACTTCTCAAAAGAGGGGATGAGGAATCCCAAAAAGGAAATCATGGCAAGGCCAAGGAATTTTATGAAAAAGCAATAGCAACAGGCAAGGCAAAAGCAGAGCGTTTTGAAAGCAACAACCAGCATCGGTCTGCCGCAGAAATGAATTATGCGCGGGCTCTTGCCAATTTAAGACTAAATAAGACTGAAGCCGCCATGGCACTTTACTCAAAAATTGGAACACAATTGATAGAAGGGGGGAAGAATTACATTGAATTGTACAAGGAGTATCAAGACGGGGTAATTTTGATTACATTGGGTGGACTGGTTTATGTCCTGCAGGATCGGGTTGAAGATGCCAAGAACCTGTACTTGACAATGATCAATGAAATTGAACAAAAAGGTCAAACAGGTGAAATTCAACAAGGTCTGGCCCAATTAAAGGAAACCCTCTGGACAGTTGGTTATATCATAAAGGCAATTCAAGATGTTGACCATAGTGCCCTCCAAAGTGCCCAACAATTAATTTCGAAGTCCATCAAACCAAACCTGAAAAAAGCAAAAGTTGCTGGAATGGAGCCATTATTGGACGAGGTGGTCAATTATACCCTGAATTACTTCCAAAGTCAAATTAAACTCCCACGGATTGTCATTCGATCCACCATCCCCCCTGAAATGGTAGCAAATGAAATTTTTGAAATCAAATTTGATATTGAAAACAAAGGTGAAGGCGAAGCAAATTCCCTTGTCATGGAAATGGAATTCCCCAACGACCTTGAACTGGTTGACGGATCACCCTCTGTTTCCTACGAAAAATTGGTCCCAAATCAACAATTAACCCAATCATATTCATTGCGGTACCAAACAAGTATTGAAGAGGATCGCGAGTTTCAACTTCAAGGAAAACTATCCTACAAGGATATGCTCAATAATGAACAAGTTCAATTTATAGGTCCTATCCCACTGGAAATCAACGCGAAAAGCAAGAAAGATGAATTCACCTCCATATTGTCAGATAAACTTTCAAAATGGAACGAGATGAAAGAAAAGGGGTTCGCAGAATTAATCCCCTCTGAATTGGTTGATTCAATACAAACGTTGGTTGACAAGACCAAGTCACAGATTGAAACACTTATTGAAAACTCTCAATACGAAAAAGCTGAAGCAATGTTCAGCACATTTGATACAATTCTCGAGTGGGTTGAAGAAAGCATAAGGGAAGGTGTTGTTGCCAAAAGACTACTAGATGCAATCAAGAAAGGACAAGAGGCTTATGCCGAGGAAAAAGTAAGGGAAGCAGAAGAAAAACACAATCAAGAAATGGAAAAAACCATTGAACGGATAAATTCAATGAAGGAAGAAGAAAAACAAGAGGCTCTTACAAAACAGGAAGCTGAACTAGAACGAAAATGGAAACAAGAAATTGAAAATCTAAAAGCTGAGCACCAACAAGAACTTGACAACCTCAAGGGCGAACATGAAAAACAACTTAAAATGAAATTAATTGAACTTGAAGAGGCACTGAATGAGAAACATCGAAAAGAAATTGATGAAATCAATGAGAAAAATGAGAAAGGCATCAGAGAAATCCAACAAGAATACCAAAACGAATTGGAAACAAAAGTAGAGGAAGCAAAGCAACAAATAGAAGAAAAGTATGAGAAACAAATCAAAGAGCTGAAACAGAGTTTCGAAGAAGAAAAAAGACAGCTCATTGAACGCATGACAGAAGAAAAAGAAAATGAAATTCAAAGTTTAACTGCAAAATTTGAAGTGGAAAAAGAAAAATTGAAACAGGACTTGCGAAATGAATTTGAAGAAGAAAAGGAACAGGCAATCAATAAGGCATTGGAAGAAGCTTCAGAAAGCCAAGCCCGTGCATTCAAAGTAAAAGAAAATGAATATAAGGAAAAAATCGCCGAACTTGAACGAAGAGTGGCAAGATTAGAAAGCGGTGAATAAATGGCAATTCCCTTTATTCATAAACTCAATTTATGTTGAGATAATGTCAAAAACAGAAAATTAAACATATCATTAAAAATAATTCAATAGATATTCTCTTATGATAAAACCATGGTTGCCACAGCAAGACGATTTTTCTGATTTGCCTCCTGTTGCCCAATTGGCATCAGATGATGTTATCTTATGGAATTATGTGGCGGCTTCGGCATTATATGCATATGGTTTTTTTGGAAAGGCATTGGGCGAGCGAAAAATTTCCCCAACTTATGTTCCAAGACCTTTTGTCCTTTCTTATTTTGATACCCTTTATCTTCTGGAACATAGCATTATCCGTCTTGTGGATGAAGACGGAAAAATCATGGATGCAAACAAGTTCTTGGAATTTGCAAATGACAAGTATGAGGACTTTGAGACAAAATATCATTTCTATAAAATTCTGAGAAAGAAGAAATATGTCCCCCGTCCAGGAATGAAATTCGGATCGGATTTCATTGTCTATTCTAAAGGGCCGGGTCTTGAACATTCTGAATGGGTATTTCATGTTGAAAAAGAAAATACAAAAATCAGAGCCATTCATGTTGTTCGTGCAGGAAGGCTTGCCGCTTCAGTAAGGAAGAAATACATGATTGCTGTTCATGACGAATCTGACAAACATAATGCAAAATTTTTTGTGTTTGAGAGAATTAAGATTTGAATTAATGATTTTTCTAGAAAATCCTTTGATATTGATCTAATCACTCTGTTTTCATATATTTGCCCCTTTTTTCATGTACAATAAGGTGTAGTTTTTTATACAATAACGTTGAAAATTATCATGCAGATTGTGCTATGAGCGACCTTGAGAGTTACATTGATAAAGTATTGCAAGACAGCCAAGATTTTCAAAAAATTAAGAAATTAGCAATTGAAATAAATGAGGTTGGAAGTAGGGTTGCTGATTTTGTAACATCCATCAAGCCAAAATTAAGACAAATAAATTCTCATTTAATGGATCTTGAAGAAGAATTTGACAATCTTGTTGTAAAATTAGCCAAAACTCCACCCCAGTTTATTTCAGTGCCTCCACTTAAAATTTTAGGGGATATGCCCGCACCTCCTCCTAGTGCAAGTGTATCACAACCCCAAGCTTCCCCCTCTACACCAACGACAAGTATTCCAAATTTACCATCCCCTGCTGTTACAGCATCTCCTGCCCCTGTCCATGCACCTAATTTGGGTGGAGCTTCCAGTGGCGGACCCAATTTGGGCGGAGCTCCCAGTGGCGGACCCAATCTGGGCGGAGCTTCCAGTGGCGGATCCAATTTGGGCGGAGCTCCCAGTGGTGGACCCAATTTGGGCGGTGCTCCCAGTGGTGGTCCCAATTTGGGCGGTGCTCCCCGCGGTGGTCCCAATTTGGGTGGTGCTCCCCGCGGTGGTTCCAATTTGGGTGGTGCTCCCAGTGGTGGTCCCAATTTGGGTGGTGCTCCCCGCGGTGGTCCCAATTTGGGTGGTGCTCCCCGCGGTGGTCCCAATTTGGGCGGTGCTCCCCGCGGTGGACCCAATTTGGGCGGTGCTCCCAGTGGCGGTCCCAATTTGGGTGCCGGTCCTAAACCTGCAAGTCCTGCACCAATGGGTGGTCCAGGGATGATTGGTGCAGATGACCTGAAATCTGCATTGAGTAGTCTTAAAAAGGTCTCCCCTGAAGAAAAATCTAAACCTGCAAGTACTCCTCCTCCACTTGGTGGTGGTGGCATGTTTTCAGAAGATGCCATCAAAGGTGCCTTAAGTAGCCTGAAAAAAGTTCCAAAGGAGGAACGAAAGGAAGTTACTGGAATAAGCTCTCCTGTAGGTATCTCTGAAGGTGTAATCAAAAGTGCCCTTAGTAGTCTAAAAAGTGTCAAGAAAAAAGAAGAAAAGAAATCCAAAAAATCCGAAGATGAGGATGATGTCTTGAGCAAAGAGGCAAATGTTGAGGAAATGTCTGCTGAAGAAATGAAAAGTCTCCTTCAAGAAAAACTGAAAGCTGCGTTCAAATAATCCTTAGATTTTTAATTTCTGTAAATTTGCTAAATATGATGATTGATTTTTTATTTTATGTGTTATTGGGCGTTGTACAAGGGATCGCAGAATGGTTGCCAGTTTCTTCAGAAGGTATGCTTACTTTAGTTGGATTGGCCTTTGGGTATGACTTTTCACAATCAATCCGTATTGCCATATGGATCCATCTTGGTACTCTAATTGCTGCTGTTATTTACTATTTTGAGGATTGGAAACGTATTTTGTTGGATATTCGAAATTCTGTTCCCGAAAGAAATTTTCTAATCATTACTACAATAGGTACAGCTGTTACAGGCATTCCAATTAAAATTTGGGTATTAGACGCATTGGACGCAGATATAATGTCTGTATTGGGCTATCTAGTCATCGGGATTGCATTGTTGGTTACATCTGCCTTAATATATTTCTCTCGAAAGACATTTGAAACCAATCTCAAGGAAATTAAGGATCTCTCTTTTTTTGAGCAATTTCTTATTGGTATTGCTCAGGGGTTTACAATAATCCCTGGTATTAGTAGATCAGGTACCACTGTTTCTGCATTGCTCCTTGAAAAAGTTGATTCAGAGGAATCATTCCGTGGGTCTTTCTTAATGTCAGTTCCTGCAGTTTTAGGTGGTGTTGTCCTCGACATCATTGATATTTCCCAATCAACTTCGAATGTGTCTTACAATATTGGTGGCATTATAATTGGAATTCTTCTCGCCTTTATTTTTGGAATCCTGACAATTCACACACTCATTAATTTTGCAAGGAAAATAAATTTTGCAACCTTTACATTCATTTTTGGTGTAATCCTTATTATAATTGGGCTGGTTCTTATCCTATAATTTTAGAGGTTTCTTCTATATTCACCTCCAACCTTGTATAGGGCGTGACTTATCTGACCCAATGAACATACTTGCACAGTATTCAATAATTCCTCAAAAATATTTCCCCCTTCAATGGCAACCTGTTGAAGTTTTCTTAATGCCTGTTCAGATTTGTCTTTATGTTTGTCGTGAAATTCCCTTAATCTTCTGATTTGCATGTCTTTTTCTTCTTTTGTAGCCCTGATCAATTCATTGACCTCTAATTCATTTGATTTCCTGTTTGGATTGAGGAATGTATTGACTCCAATTATTGGCAGTTGTCCCGTATTTTTGAGTGTTTCATAATATAGGGATTCCTCTTGGATTTTACTTCGCTGGTATTGGGTTTCCATTGCTCCCAAAACCCCTCCTCTTGCGGTCAATCTATCAAATTCTGCAAGAATGGCTTCTTCCACAAGTTCAGTCAATTCTTGAATAATAAATGCGCCTTGGTTCGGATTTTCATTCTTGGCTACTCCAAATTCACGATTGATAATTAACTGGATTGCCATCGCCCGTCTTACAGATTCTTCAGTGGGTGTGGTTATTGCCTCATCATAAGCATTTGTATGTAGAGAATTGCAGTTGTCATAAATCGCTAATAATGCCTGCAGTGTTGTTCTGATGTCATTAAAGTCAACTTCTTGGGCATGAAGGCTTCTTCCTGATGTCTGTATATGATATTTCAACATTTGACTTCTTTTGTTTCCTTTGTACTTATTTTTGACTGCAATTGCCCAAATACGTCTTGCGACCCTTCCTATGACGCTATATTCTGGATCAAGCCCATTGCTGAAGAAAAATGAGAAATTGGGTGCGAAATCATCAATATGCAATCCTCTAGAGAGATAATATTCCAGATATGTAAATCCATTTGCAAGAGTAAATGCGACCTGTGTTATGGGATTTGCTCCAGCTTCTGCGATGTGGTATCCTGAAATGGAAACTGAGTAATAGTTCTTCACGTTGTTTTCAACGAAATACTGCTGGATATCTCCCATCATCCTTAAGGAGAAATCTATTGAAAAGATACAGGTATTCTGGGCTTGATCCTCTTTAAGGATGTCTGCCTGTACCGTTCCCCTGACAACAGATATTGTCCGTTTTTTAATTTCCTCGTATATATTGTCAGGAATTAATTTTCTAATTTCTTCCCAGGGCTTTAGTTCTGGTGTATTTTCATCAACAATCCACCATTCACCACTATGTACATTGAACCCATATCTCCCATCTCCTGTCCTGACAAAAGCTTCTGCCGGTTTAAGTAGTCCTTGTTCGACAACCCATTTCCTGCATTGCTGACGGATGGCTGTATTGAAGAAAAATGCAAGCATAATCGGTGCAGGACCGTTAATTGTCATACTAACGGAAGTTGACGGATCACAGAGATCAAATCCTGCATACAGTCTTTCCATGTCTTCAATGGTACAAATGGAAACTCCGCTTTCCCCTACCTTTCCATAAATGTCTGGTCTTTCATCAGGGTCTTCACCATATAATGTGACTGAATCAAAAGCTGTACTAAGTCGTGCTGCCTTTGAATCTTTGGAAAGGTAATGAAATCTCTTGTTTGTCCTTTCTGGAGGTCCTTCTCCTGCAAACATCCTTGTGGGGTCTTCAAATGTTCGTTTGAATGGATATACCCCTGCTGTAAAGGGAAAAGTGCCAGGGACATTTTCAAGCAGTTGCCATTCTAAAATCTCCCCCCAATCCTTAAAGTTGGGCAAGGAAACTTTTGGTATTCGTTGGTGGGAGAGCGATTCAGTAAATGTCTGAACCCTTATTTCTCTTCCTCTAACTAGATAAACAAATTCATCATTAGAATATTTCTTCTTTAATTCTTCCCAATTTTCTATCAATTTGCGGTTTTCTGGTGTCAGTTGGCTCTTGTACCATTCAATTTGTTGATCCAATAATTCCAGCATTCCTTCTGGAATATTCTCGATAAACGGAGGTCTTGGTTCATCACTCCTTGGATCAATTGGTTCATTCGCTTTCAGGATGGATTTCTTGACCTCCTCTAACTGCCACCATTTTCTCGCAAATTCTGCCTGCTGTCGAGCCCATTCCTTATATGTTCGTACTGTATCCGCAATTTCAGACAAATACCTTATCCTGTTTGGGGGAATGATATTGTCTTGTTGTGGAAGTCCTATGGGGAAATCTGCCAATTCCATCAATTGGGAATTGAAGGAAAGGTCTGGGAAACGTTCATTGATTATCCCCACTAAATGGAGATAAAGGGAATTAACGCCTGCATCATTAAACTTGCTTGCTCTTGTTCCAAATACGGGAAGTTTTTCATCTGGATACTTTTCAATGTCAAATAACTTCCTTGATCTCCTGTATTGTTTCCGTACATCCCTCAATGCATCAAGCGAGCCTTGTCTCTCAAATTTATTGATGACGATGATGTCTGCAAAGTCAATCATGTCAATCTTTTCCAGTTGGGTGGATGCACCATAGTCTGAAGTCATGACATACAACGAAATGTCACTTAAATCAACAATTTCTGTCCCAGATTGCCCAATGCCCGATGTTTCCACTATGATGACATCATATCCAACAAACTTGCAAATGTCCACTGCCTCATCTGCGGCCTTGCTAACTGCCAAATTTGCCTGTCTTGTCGCCAATGATCGCATATAGATGTTGTCTGTGTGGCTCAATGTATTCATTCTGATTCGGTCGGCAAGTAATGCCCCGCCTGTCTTGCGTTTTGACGGATCAATTGATATGATTGCCAATGTCTTGTCCGGAAAGTCCATGAGAAATCTTCTTGCCAGCTCATCTGTCAATGATGACTTTCCTGCACCTCCAGTCCCTGTAATGCCAATGACAGGCACACGTTTTTTTCTTCCCTTTTCCAATATTTTCATGTCTTCCAAAAGATTGTTTTCAGCCTTTGTAATAGTCCCCGCGGTATATCGCCATTCCTCTTCCAATATTTTTGGATCAAACTCTTTTGGTGAATATTTACTGGTGTCAAAATCACACTCTTTGAGAATATAGTTGATCATCCCCTGTAATCCCATCTCCCTGCCGTCATCAGGGGAAAATATCTTTGAAATGCCATAGGCTTCCAATTCCTCAATTTCATGTGGAACAATGACACCTCCTCCACCACCAAAAATCTTGATGTGATCTGCATTGAACTTTCGCAACAAATCCTTCATATATTTGAAAAATTCCATGTGTCCGCCCTGATAGCTGGAAACTGCAATACCCTGTACATCTTCCTGCAAAGCCGCTTTCACTATGTCCATAACGCTTCGATTGTGTCCTAGATGAATAACCTCTGCCCCTGAATCCTGCAATATTCTTCGCATGATGTTAATTGCCGCATCATGGCCGTCAAACAGTGACGCCGCAGTCACTATACGAATTGCATGTTTTGATTTGTAGACCTCAGGCTCAGCAAATGTTTGCATAATAATCAAATCACTTTTGTCATCATTTTAAAAAATGGTTTGGTTCTGTAATTGCAAAATCGCACACTCTCTCCCTTTGGCGCGTAAAGGATTTTGACCTTACAGGCTCTTCTCTCCCTTATTTTATGTTTTCTGATTTTCCAATTCGCGCCATTTAATTCTTAACCATTGTAAATTCAAAATTTCTTGGTATTTTCCCATGTGAAAAAAGCATGTTGATACCGCGAAATAATGAAATACAATTGGTTAATCAATTTATTTAAAATATAATTCTCGCGATAATTTAACAATTGATTAATTTCCGCGAGGTTTATATAAGCAAATGTGGGGGTAGCCTTACCGAAAGATATACACTGTGCGTGAAAGCCATGGGAAAACGGACAAAAACCAGTACATTTGGAGCATCAAAACGCGAAAATCATGATTCCTCTTTTTTCTATGAATCAAAGCTTTATAGTGAAGTTCCTGTTGCTCCAACTTATAGACCCTCAAACCAAGGAAATCAATTGCCTGAACATCTCGTCAATACAATTGTCCAAGCGGATGCAAGAGATCTTTCATTCATTCCTGACGAAACTTTACATCTTGTTGTCACCTCTCCCCCTTACAATACCAGAAAAGAATATGACAAAAACCTTTCCCTTTCAGAATATCTCAGCCTTATCAGGGATGTTTTTTCAGAAATCTATCCCAAGCTTGTTGATGGGGGTAGAGTGGCAATAAATATTGCAAACATAGGAAGAAAACCATATATCCCCCTTACAGATTATGTATCCCAAATCATGTCTGACATTGGATATTTTCAACGGGGGGAAATCATATGGGACAAGGGGGCAAGCGCGGGATCAAGTACTGCATGGGGTTCTTGGCTAAGCGCTTCCAACCCAACCTTGAGAGACGTGCATGAATACATTCTAGTTTTTTCAAAAGGTACAATGAAACGATCCAAAAAGAATAGGACAACAACCATTTCCCGAAATGAATTTATGGAATTTACAAAATCTGTTTGGTCCTTCCCCACCACCTCGGCTAAACGCATTGGTCATCCCGCTCCCTTTCCAATTGAGCTTCCCTATAGATTGATCCAACTGTATTCTTTCAAGGAGGATGTGATATTTGATCCCTTCATGGGAAGCGGAACTACTGCCATTGCCGCTCTGCATACAGAACGTACGTTTGTAGGTGTGGAAATCAATCAAAAATACATTGACCTGGCAATGGAAAGGATTGAGGCATCAAAATTAAAACTCAAATATCCCCGTCTTACTTCTGAAAGTTCTAAGAACAACGAATTAAATATTGCAAGCTAAAAATTCCAAATCATATGATTAAATTTTATTATTAAATTGAAAATTCTTATTTTTATTAAGGAAAAAATTTAGGGTGCTTGGATTAATCCCCATCCATATCCTGTATCATGGCCTGCTGGACCCAAATCCAGTGCATTTGCCTTTAGCCAATCATATACTGCTGCAGGGTCTCTTGTGCCACCCATTGCCAAATAGAGGGCAACAAGACCACTTACGTGTGGTGTGGCCATAGAGGTTCCAGAAAGGGTGTCATATCCTCCGCCCTTATATGTTGAATAGATGTTTTTACCTGGTGCGGCAAAATCAATATAATCTCCAGAATTGGAAAAGCTTGCAAGTGAATCGTCCTTATCCGTTGCTGCAACAGCAATTACTTCGGGATATGCTGCGGGATATCCCATTTCAGTTGTGGATGGGTCGCCGTCTCCATCATTACCTGCTGCTGCAACAAGTGTGATCCCTGCATTATACAATTCAATTATCTTATCATGAACCGCTTGTCCAGGGTCGCTTGATGCTCCCAATGACATACTTACGACATCTGCATCGTCTGCGGTTCCAACAACTCCATCTGGACCTCTCATTGCCAAATCCAATCCTGTAATCAGATCATCCCATGATCCAGATCCACCATTTCCTAAAACTTTAATGGCATAGATTTGTACGTTGGCATACATCCCCACAACTCCGTTGTTATCCCTGATTGCACCAATTGTGCCTGCTACATGTGTTCCATGCCCATTTTTGTCATCTGCACTGTTTCCACCTGTTGCATCTACTGCCCATGCAATATTTGGTGCAAGGTCTGGGTGGTCAAGATCAATACCTGTGTCCAAAATAGCAACTTGAACCGCTGTTGTGTATTGATCCCCATAATAGTTGCCGTTGAAAACCCTTTCAATTCCCCACGGTGTCTCAGGATCACTATCTTCCCAAGGGTATGTTGTTCCACTGTCACAAGTACCAAAGAGGGAGCAAGGCGGTCCCCCAACTTGAATTGTTGGATCTTCAACCAAATTTGGGACTGCCATTGCAATTCCTAACCCAAAGGTTGAGACAAAAAATATTGATATGATCAATGTTGCTTTTAACTTTTGCATAACGATCAACTCCGTCCGAAAGATGCGTTGTTGTTTGTCCTTGTTTTTCGTAATTCGACAATTTTATTCCGCACTTTCGAAACTCTAATTGCATGATTTTTTGAAATTTATATAAGTATTTCGTGAATTATTGTGTAATATGTGCGTCTTATCGAAGGAAAATTTTCATAGTTGCACAAATCACCTTCTATGGATAATTATTCCTATTGTAACTATATGACAATTTTTCACGAAATATTTATATTTATTATGGAAATATATGGGTGATGAAAACGTCATATGCTATTTTATTTATCACAACAATCTTGGCATTGTCTATGATTCCTCCTTCTTTTGGAAGAGTGAGTATAAACAATACACGGGAACAGACCATCAGTATTAACATTACCTTTGCAAATTATACTGACCTGGACGGTGATGGGTTTCAAGATGATGTTTATGCAGAAGTAGAAGTGAAGCTTGATGGTAGCAGTGCTTATACTTTTGAATACAATGTAACATTGACATTACCTAGTGGACTTAGTTTCAGTTATAAATTTATAATTTCAACAAATTATCAATCCTTTATCATATATCATTATTTTTTTGACCATGCTATAGAGTCTGGTTGGTATACTTTAAATGCGGAGGCTACTCTAAACAATGGTGGTCGGTCAACAACGTCCAATACTTTTGTTTTTGATCCTCCTGGTGGCTCAGGCGGTTCTGATCCAGACCTTGTAATTTCAACATAAATTTAATTGTGGGGATTCCAATTGAAGGATTTCGGTTTAATTGAAAAAGTAGTAATGTTTAACCTATTACAAGACCCTACTATCAGTATCAATTCTCTCAGAAAGCTTCTTGAAGATCAAGGGTATCCTGTTAGCTATCACCAGCTTACACAGGCTTTTTCTTTTCTTTATACGTCTGGCATATTAAGGCAAAGTAAAGAAATTTATGATTCTGTTCTTCCTGGCAATTTACGACTTCAAACAGAGGTTGAAGGTCGATATTATCCAAAACGTTTAGGGTTGGTAAGACAAGATGTTGTCTTTTATGGATTTCCATCAGAAGATGCAATCCATCGTTTTTTCAAAATTTGTGACCTGCATCCGTATACCCATTATCGAACAATCTATCTGGATGCAGGGACAAATGCTTATGTGCAATTTGACATACCGATCGAAGCAAAGTCCTTGATGGAGAGGTTTTATAAGACCATTCAAAATGAATTGGGGTTACTTTCATATTCTAAAATAGAAGACGAACGTATGAGTCTGTCAAAACTAGATATAACATCATGGGTCTCACCAAACCATTGGGACTTTAGGATATTTGGAGCCAATTCCCTTGAAAGTGCTTGGAATTCTTTATCAGGGGGGACATATTATGAAATAAGGGAAATGGATAGTTTAATGGGCAAATTGGATATGTTGGATTTGTATCTTATAAGGGAATTAACAATTAACGGAAAGGTTCGACCTGTAGATATTGCAAAATTTTATGAAAGAGACGCTTCAACTATTTCCCGCCGTATAAAGAGACTACAAAAAAGGGTGATGGCAAGTCCTGTTTTGCAATATGATCGCAAGATTTTTGATGTGACTGTTCCTCTGTTAATCACTGGAGATGCACATAGTGCAGACAAAATCAACAAATTCCATTTATTGCTGGAGTCCGACCATTTTCCGTTTCGTGCATTCATGCGTTCTGAAAGATCTCGTTTCATACAAGTTGCTTGGCTACCGCCTTCAATTGCAGGGGAATATGGGTATTTTCTTTGGAAACAATTTGGAGACATAAAGTTTTCATTTCTTTATCTTTCCGAGAAATATTCTTGGGTTTATCCTTTTTATAACCTCAACTATGATTTTGAGAATAAACAATGGAAACATGATGAGGACTATTTAATCCATGATCCTATGACACTTTAATCTACTCGTTTTGCATCATGTCTAATGAAAACCATATGTGTCAAATCCAGTGCTTTTTCAAGTTCTTCGTCTGAAAGGAGATTTTCTTCCCTTACAACCTCTCGAATAGTCTTTCCTT
The DNA here is from genome assembly GCA_015523565.1 of Candidatus Heimdallarchaeota archaeon. Classification (GTDB taxonomy): domain Archaea; phylum Asgardarchaeota; class Heimdallarchaeia; order Heimdallarchaeales; family Kariarchaeaceae; genus WAKA01. The sequence continues at coordinate 29,772 of WAKA01000222.1, forward strand.
CTTTATAGGCTTTTTTTGCCAACTCCGCAGCTTTGTCATAGCCGATCACTGGTGTCAGAGCTGTTGCAAGCATCAAAGATTTATCTACAAGGGATGCTATTCTTTCTTTGTTAGGTGTAATCCCCTCAACTGCCTTTTTCCTGAATGAATCCATTCCCCTTGTCAATATGTCTATGCTTTCTAGGACGTTTGAGATTATCATTGGTTTCATCAGGTTAAGTTCATAAAATCCCCATGTTCCTCCTGCTGTTACCGCTGAATCATTTGCAATGACTTGGACACCTACTTGAACCATCATTTCACATTGGGTTGGATTTACCTTTCCAGGCATAATTGAAGAGCCTGGTTCGTTTTCAGGGAGATGTATCTCGCCAATGCCGCAACGCGGACCCGATGCAAGAAGCCTGATGTCATTTGCAATCTTAATCAAAGCAACAGCAAGTGTTTTCATGGCACCACTCACTGCCACAAGCCCATCCTTTCCAGCAAGCAATGCGAATTTGTTTCCTTCATCTGAGAACTGAACTCCTGTTCTTTCCGAGATAATCTCAATTGCCCTCTTTGACATGTCTGGATGTGCATTCAATCCAGTTCCCACTGCTGTACCTCCCAATGCTACGGGTCTTAAAAGTTCTTTTGCCTGCATAAGGGCATTTTTAGCAATAGTCAATTGGTGTGCATATCCACTGAACTCTTGACCCAATGTAAGTGGTACTGCATCTTGAAGATGTGTTCGTCCAATTTTTACTATATCCATGAATTGTCTTGATTTTGTCTTAAATTCGTCTATAAGACTGTCTATGGATGGTATCAACCTCTTTTCAATCTCAACAAGAGCGGAAACATGCATTGCAGTTGGAATTACGTCATTGCTACTTTGTCCCTTGTTTACATGGTCATTTGGATGGACAGGGTTTTTTGAACCGACTTCACCACCCAATATTTGTATGGCTCTGTTTGCCAAAACCTCATTTGCGTTCATATTCGTTTGCGTTCCACTTCCTGTTTGAAAAATATCCAAAGGAAATTGGTCGAGGTGTTTTTCTTCATCAAGTATCTCTTCTGCGGCTTGGATAATCGCGTCTGCTATTTTCTTGTCGATTACGCCTAATTCCTTGTTTGCGATAGCAACAGCCCTTTTAATCTCAACCAATGCCCTGATAAAAGGTAACGGGAACTTTCTTGAAGAAATGCTGAAATTCATTAAAGATCTTTGGGTTTGTGCTCCCCAAAGCTTGTCAGCAGGGACTTGTACCTCTCCCATTGAATCTTTCTCTATTCTGAATGTCATAATTTGAAATGCAGAAATTTTGTGTATAAGTGTTTAGTTTCTCCATATCCTTATTTAAAATCAATCAACAAAAAATTATAGGAAACTAGCCATGTTTTAATAAGAAACTTTTCTATTCATTGATAGAATGAAAAAAATAAGTTTTGATATCCAAAACGGAAAAGAAATAAAACTAAATTCCATATTCAAAACTGATTCTCTCAAAATTTGGCTTCCCACTGAAAAGGATTTGGAAGAAGAATTTTTTTTGAAAGTTCCTGATGGGGGGACAACCTTACTTTACGATTCATCTGATCGGGACGTCTCTTGGAAAGATGTTACTGGATATACATCAGTAAGCTTTATTCCCACCTCTAAGGAAGATGGGATTGTTTTTATTCCCCAAATTCTCAAACTACCGATAAGGCTTGATTTATCCTCACAACCAATAGATGTGATATTTTATTTTGACGCATCCTTGGCATCTGCAATGTCAACATCATTCCTAAAAATTCCTCCTTCAGAATTTTTGGGGCAACTACTTTCCCGCGTAATAATGATCATTTCTAGCCCTTTGGATGAAATGAATGCATTTAAAGACAAAAGGGCAGGTGATATGGTTGCAGGTGAAAATATTCCTGGCGTGAGCTTAAAATTCAGTTTGTTAGGATTGAAATTGGAAAAAATTGAGCTTTCTGATAAAAAAACGGAAGAACTTGTTAACCCTGAGTTTGCAGATTTAACAAAGCTCCCTAAATTAGAAATTTCACAAGAAAAATCTAATGAATCCCCAATATTCTCCACTCAATCCTCACAAATGCAGGAAATTGAAGAAGATGAGGCTGAAGAAGAAGAAATGCAGGAAATTGAAGAAGATGAGGCTGAA
>WAKA01000223.1 GCA_015523565.1 Candidatus Heimdallarchaeota archaeon
AGTGAATAAACCTTGAATTCAAAACCTTTTGATTTTTCAAGAATTTTGAGTAGCCATTTTACTTCCTTGGTCTCTTTCTCGCTAAGTGGCTTATCACTTAATTTTGTGGGAGAACCAAATTTTTTTACTAAATTGAAATGATCCTGAATCCTTTGCTCCATTTTCTTCATTACTTCTGAAATATTAAGTTGACTGTTTTCTTCTAAATCAATGAAATAAAATATTTCTTTTTCAACCTTTGACAATTCATCTACGGTTTTCTTGGGTTTGAAACCACTTAGATGATTTTCATGTCTAAAGATCGGATTACCAATGTCGTCAAGTTGATGAGGTACACCGTTTGGTTTAGATAACGTTTCATTTAGATTTAAGATAAACTTGAAATATTTTTTTGGTATTTGGCTTCCAAAGGTTTTATAGAGTAAAGCCATACTAGGAATTGCATAATAACGGGTCATTGTCATTTCTATCATTGAACCTGACAAGACCAAGTGATCAATGGCAGCCCTGCGTTTTTCAGGAGACGCATTTTCATCCTTCAGGACATTATATAAGCTGTCACTTTGGGAAAAGAAAGGTATAAACAATGTTGGTCTTTCCATAAGTTTTTTGACTTTTTCCTTATCAAATGCAGGGTGATCATCAACCCAATCCAATATTTCTTTTTTTACCAATTCCCAAACAAATTCCAGTTCTGACTCTGTGAAATTTAGGCACTTATCCACATCATAGTCTGCCAATTCAACAACATATGGAATATTTGAATTTATTGCCACCAATTTGGGCAGAATCGGATCAATAAAGTCCTTGATTTCCACAAGATTCATCAAATCATCAATTACAATTTCAGGATTGATATTTTGTATGGTTGAAACCTGTAATTTAAACCCATTCTCGCTATCGCTGCAAAAGAATGTCACCATATTGTCTTTGAATATGAACAAGAAAATGTGCCCATCATTGGTGACGTATAAATCAATTATCCCTGATGGATCCAAATCATCGCTAATCTGTTTAATTTCCAAAGGAACATACACTTTATAATTGGAAAGTTGCAATTTTCCCCCTTCCATAGAGTATATATAAGTAACAATACATTAAAAATTTTTATGGGACTTTGTGAATTAAAGTAATGATATTATTATGATTATTTATTTTTCTGCAGTGATATGAGTCGTCCATAACCAACATTAGTTTTTGCGCCCAGCCCATTTTCTGCAAGACTCTGTTTCAATAGTTCCTTGACTGACTCAAGAAAACAGTCGGGATCAAGCCCTTCAATTGCCGTTTGTTTGAAATCTGGATTTCTCAAAAGCGACAGGCAGATTTGAAATGAAGTGTTCTTGACGGTCAGGAAAGAGATTGGATTGGGTTGGTCGGTATCCACAGGAGGGTTTTTTCCATTATGTTCATAATAATCCCTGAAATGAACTGTCATGAAATCAGGTTCTATTGTAGGTTTTTCCAAGGGAAAAGCGTCATAAAAGATGACGGATCCAGAAACCCCATCTTCCTTATCCAAGTCATCTTGATTGCTTGTTCCTCCGAAAATTGCCTTGAATCCTTCATCCTGTAATGCCTCCTTTTCGTCGAAATCGAAGTATTTCTCTAATATAAAGGATCTGAAACTTCCCTTTATTGAAGTGCTTGGGATATATGGAAATCCATGAACAAAATGAAGTCTCATTCCCACTTCATTGACTGTAGCCTCACCCAGTCCTACAATTAGCTTATCAGAAACAGATACCTTAAAGCAAAAACCATCCATTGATTTTGCAATATTCACTATTTTCTCATTGATTTTGGTAACCCATTCGTCGTATCTTATTGGAAGGTTGGAAACAATGATTTGATTTTTATCCATTAGGAAGACAGTGAACTTCTTTTTTTCTTTATCCAATCCGAACGGTGCAAATTTTGTGAGGGATAGGTAGAAATTGTCAACTCCATCAATATGATTAAGTGTGCTTTTTGTATCGGAAGGAACGAGAACATGTTTGAGACTGACTTTTCGTTTAACTTTGTCTGGTTTTTGGATTAGTGCATAATTCTGTTTCATATCAGATTTTTGTGGTGTTTGTTCTTTTAGTTGTGTTTTTGGGATTTTCACAGGTTTGGTTATTGGGCTGAAAGAGGAAATTTGAGATATTCCTCTAAAATTTTTGCGTATCTTGATTTTTCCCTTAATTGGGAGCTTATGTTTGAGAATATCTGTAATTGCATTAGGCGTTGCCATCAAAGTTTTTGTTTTGTCTCCAAGTTTAATGGTAGCTTTATTTCCTTCAACGGATAGGATTTCAGCAGTGTATTCTTTCGTTGATTGACTCATTTGATCAACCCTTGATAGCTGTGATAAATCTTCTGAACCATCCATAGAATTCGATGGCTTCATTTGTAATGGTTCGATACATTGCAGAATCAAGACGGAGGATTTTATCAATGAAATCGTTCGCATCGGAGGGTTTTTTCAAGGAAAAAACAGATTCTTCGGACATCCACTCCATAAAAGCGTTGAGGGTTTCTTTATACTCATTTTTGCTTGCCATGAAGGTCAATGTAGGGGCAAGACCATTTGTTGCAATCAATGTCGGCATTTTGTTTGCCTGTGAAAACACCTTGCTAATATTATTGACACCCCTTGCTTTTTTCAGGGCAAACGCGGCCATTTTCCTTGAATAATCATATTTGATTGGCAATTTTATTCCTCCAAAGACGTTATTCTGACAAAACCCTTCCCCAAGGTAATATTTGCTCCAATTTGGATTGTCTGGTTGTTCATCACTTTAAACTCGTCTAGTGTTTGCTTTTCATCCATCTTTGTTTCGAGAGGGGGATGGGCAACTGCAAGGAAATAAAGAATGGTTTCTTCAGGAAGATATTCCTCGTTAAAAAGCCCCCCCTCTTTTACAATCCTTGTGTCAGGATTTATCTTGATCCTGGTTCTTACTTCTGTTGAATGGACAACAAAATCCCTGAAAGAATCATCATCAAGAATTACCGTATCTCTTACGAATTTATCTTTGATATATTTCTGAGAAGGTTCATTCCAAATCTTGGATGAGATTTGTTTGAGAAATTCTGCCCATTCCTTTGATTTTTCAAGTGGAAAGGTGTATTCCTCAAGAATTATGTTGGAATCCTTCACAAACAGGGAAGATCCAGTTGGTGCAATATTTGACTTTATATGGTCTTGAAAATGTGTGCCAAAACCTGTCTCATTGATGAATTTGTTGAGAACAGCAGGACAGGTTATCCAAGCAAAAACTCCTTTTGCAGCTTTTACTGGAAAGAACAGGGTTCTTGCATCAGTAAAGCCAATGCTTGCGGCATTGTCAGCTTTTTGAGAATCTGCTCCGAAAAGAAGTTTGGTTTTTGTTTCATCTCCTGAAATTTTTTGGAATGCGCTCCTTAATGCTCCTTTCAATGAGGATGCTTCAAATTTCGGAAAATTGGTATGTCTTTCTCTTTGAATAGGGAGATCGATGACACTAATCTGCTCGCTTCCCCCTACATGCGTTGGTGTTAAGGTATTGATAATGTAGGTTTTCTTGTTCATTTTATGTTTCACTCCTTGTAGATACCAACGAATACTCTCCCGTATCCTTGGTAATCACAGTCATTTGGAAATGCCTTTCCATGGTAATCTGAAAGGTTTATTTCCTTGAAGTAATAGACAGAACCTTGAGGTACAGCCACTTTTGTTTTTTTCTGTTCTCTTTTGACCATGTCAAAGCCACTTATCAGTTCCGCTTTAGGAATTGATGCAGTCAGGATTTTGTTGTGGTCAATCGCATCAAGTCTCTTCAAATTCCATTCTGATGGAAAAGAGGTAGCAAAATATAATTTTGAAATCCCAGAATTATTCAGCTTAATGGAACACAATTCCTCGAGTTCTGGGATGTTATCAATTTGTGATATTTTTGCCAACCTTCCTTCTCCACCCAATCTTGCAAATCCCTTTTTAGGAAAATTACTTTTTATTCTTTCGGACATTGTAGTTTTGATGATAAATGAAATTTCATAATCTTTATTCTCATATCTACGGTGGATTTGTTGGTAAAGGTGCTCATCCTTTGTCCTTCTTGTTTTTGAATCAATTGCGATTCCTAGTTTTGGTTCTGAAACAATGATATCCTGAAGATTGACTGCCTTTACGGATTTTTCTCCTTTGAGGTATTTCTTCATCTCTTCAAGAGAAACATAAAAAATACCGTCTTTTTGTTTATTTTTACTTTCTGAAACAAGATAATGTGCAAATGGTGAAGAAGAAAATACGTTTGTCTCTTCAATGAGCCTTAGTGAAGTCATAAAATAGAATGGCTCTTCATAGTCAGTTTGTACAAGATCACTTGGTGCAGGAAGAAAATAACCAATATCCTTATTTTCCTTCAGGCTTCTAATTTTTATCATAGGAATTTCAAATTTAATTTCTTTTGCAAGTTCTTTGTATTCAAAATTCATCGGTCTCACTGTTTTGATATAGTATGAAACCAAGGCCCCATGCAATGTTGTCAACCGTGGAATTGGAATTGATGACCCAAAATTGTCGATACCCATATCAAAAGGTCTGCTGTCCCTGAAAAAAAGAGGGTCTGTTGGTTTGAATTCAATAAACATCGTTATTTCCTCCTTGCAAGTGCATCAGCAATGCTCAGCAAATTGATTGCCGTTTCCCAGTCTGCATTTCGAGAAAGTGATGCTAAATTAGTGCTGATTTCCTTAGCAATGGTTGAACTGTCTTTTTCTTCTTTCATCGATCTCTTTACAAGACGTTCTGTTTCCAGTCTTATCATTTCTATATCATTATTGCTCAAATCAACACCTTCAAGGAAAATGAATTCTTCTTTCAATCGATAAATGAAATTGGAAGACAAAGTTGATTCATCCAGTAATTCAATAAGCCTAATTAGCCATGTAATTGTTTCTACCTCATTGTATTTCCATTTGAAAGTTCCAATTACAGCAGAGCCGCCTCTTGGAAAGAAACCTATTGTGATTGCATTTTTTTCGGCAACATTTTTTGCTTTTTTTTCAGCCATTCTAACGTGTGAGAGTACATGAGAAAGGTTGGTTCGGTAGTTGGCAAAGATAAGTCCCGCTGATGCTGTTGGATTCTTCTTTCCCCCCATTTCTTTTGGATAGCTCTTTCGGATTTCCCAAGCCGTGTTGAGAGCAGTTTCATAATCCAGAACTGCAAGTACGTCATCTCCTCCAGCATAAACAAGCTCTCCCCTATAATCC
>WAKA01000224.1 GCA_015523565.1 Candidatus Heimdallarchaeota archaeon
CCCTTGCAAAAAAATTTAGCAAGCAGGAAGATTTTAAAAGGGTTGAAGGGTATTGTGTACTAGGGATACTTGTGTCAAAGGTAGAGATTGAAGAAACCCCGCCTGAAATCCTGAATAAAGCCCGCGACCGGCTTGAAAACCGGCTTGAAATATGGGATGAGTTTACCTCGATGTACCAGGAACAGCTCCTGCAGCATTCAAAGGACATCGAAAAACTTGGTGAGCTCAATCAGGATCAGACAAAACATATAAATGCAGTCGAAGGCAAGGTGGACTCTTTGGAAAACAAGGTGGGCTCCTTGGAAACCAAGGTGGATTCTTTGGATAACAAGGTGGATTCTTTGGATAACAAGGTGGAAGACCTTCGAAATGATCTTGGAAATCTTCATGGCAAAGTTGACAACGTCCTGTCCATCCTTATGGAGTTTGTGGAAAAAAAGAATGAATAATTGGTTCTTTTTGCATCTTGTCTTCTAATTCTTGACATGAAATTTACAGGAGAATATAATTTTCTTCTTTAGGTTGGTGATGTCCTTGCAGAGGTAGTTTGGGTAGTAGATGCTATGGTGTGTAAGGTATTTTGCCGAAGTTTTCAATTGGAGTTTTTCATATTTGTGCAACAAAGTATTGACCCATTGGATAAATGGTTATTAAAAAAAAGCTAAACAATTGCCGACAATGATTTCCTATTTCCTTTTTTCTTTGAATACAGATTTTTTCTTCATACGTACAGGAAGAATTACTATTCCTGCAAGGAATATCCATGCATTGGATTGTATCATACTTGTCTCGGCAACTTCTGACTGGACAATTTCTGGCTGTGCTGGGGCATTGTATAATCCATCCAATTGCAGTGAATCATCCATTACCCCCATCATGTCTACAGATGAGAAAATTGGGAGTGTGGGTGGGTTGTCGGGTACAGCGTATCCCTCTTGTCTCATAAATGATTTCGCTGCCTCGTAATCAAAAGGGATCTTCCATTGGTCTGAATAGTAGTTGTTCTTGAAGAATGGTTTGACAGGCGAGTCTTGTGGGTCTTGAAGGTTCATGATAATGTAATTGAGAGATTCCTTGTCCACCATGTGTGCAATTGCCCTTCTGACATTGTATTTCTTCAGGTTGGGGTCAAGAAGGTTGAAGATCAACAGGTCTGCTGTAGCTGTTGTTGAAACAATGTGCACATCAAATCTTGGATCATTGATCTGTGCCTGCAATTCATTAGCACCAAAGGCAGTTGGTGACGTCAAGTCAACTTCACCAGCCTCGAAAAGTGACAATTCTGCATTGAAGTCCCAGACAATTGGATAGTAGAACTGGTTGATGGTCATCTTTGTTGGCTTCTCATGCTCAGCTGTGTTGGGATCATCTGCCCATGCAAAGAAATATGCGTCCTCTGCTTCAGGACTCCTCAGGTCAAAGTTGGGACTGTCCCATTCATTGGGGAAGGTGAAGTCAGGGTTTGCCCATTTATAGATATATTCACCAAGCTTGTATTGGTTGACGTCAGAGAAGTCAATGTAGTATGGTCCACTTTGGACTGGATTATTCTCGAAGGCATTCCATTCCTCGGTTTCAAATGGGTTGTAGATGGTATCATTCAATGCATTTATTGTTGTGCCGTTGGCAAAATGGAGATCTCCTCCCAACAAACCGTATGGAACAATGTCCATGTCGCCAAATGTAATAATGTCATCAACTCTCGGTAAACTGACGAAAACACTGACTCTTCCCTCTGTGGCGTTTGTTTCAACATGATCAATGTATTGGTAAGCAGACTTACCATTGATCAAGGTATGGGGTACAGTCCTCAAGTCGAATGAGAACTTGACATCATCCACGGTGACAGGTCCAAAGACTGTACCATTGGGATACCTCCATACCCAATCGTCATTAATCCAGAAGTCCATCCTTCCATAGGGGATGTCAATGGTTCCGCCAACCATTGGATCAGGGTTTGGGGCATTATACCAAGTAGTCCAATTGAATTGCTTTGCCAAAAATGGGTGGGGACTGTAGTCTTTCTTTGAAAACATCAACAGTTGAGGGAACAATCCCTCTAACAATTGTTTGGTTTCACTGTCTGCAACTTGGAGAGGGTCAAAGTTTCCAGTGATTGAGGCAAGCCTGACTGCAATTGTTGATGCATTGTTTTGCCTATCGGAGGGGTTTTCATTGCCCCAATATGCACCAAGGTATGCAGAGCCAAAGGTTCCTTCTTCAGGATCGAAGTTCTCAAGACCATGCCAGATTGAGAAAATGCCAATGGGTGCAAGAAGCGGATAGTCATAAAGCAACTGCTCCATAAACATCTGCTGGAATTGCAATGTCAATTGCTTTCTCTCACCAAGCAGGTCAAGGGAGTTTGTCATGTTGCCGATGAGGTTGTCCACTTCACGTTGAGTGATCCCGCCACTGCCAGGGTCATTGGGCAACCAAGACTGCCATTCTTCAGATGACAATTGGTAAATTAGGTCTCCGAAGAACCCTTGACTGTGGTAAAGGTCGTAGAAGTCAGGGGCGATGACAGAACCGCCAACAAATCCGACAATGCCAATGCCATATGGTTTGGGACTGACAAAGAGCAAGTCCCCAACAAATTGACTGAAGGGCAGAAAACGCAATTCAACATTGATCCCCAAATAAGGCAGGACAGTGGCCAAATAATATGCATATGCCTCTCGCCTTGCATTTCCAAGATTGGTTTCAATCACAATGGTGAAATTTGCCTCTTGGGATTGTGCATTTGAATTTAGAAGCGCAAATGTTGAACCCAAAAGAACAATGATTATGAGAATGACCCTTATTTTCACTTTTTATTCCTCCTTATGAGCAGTACCAATGCCATTATTACAGAACCAAATACAATTGGAAGCTCCAAATTTAGACTGGATGGTGTTGAAGGCTCCTCTGGAATTGTCGCCGAGGTGGTGGGCGTTGTCTCAGTGACCGATACAACAGACCCATTCGTCTGACCACGAAAAGATACAACATCTGCCCCAAAAAATGTCATGTTTGGGTTACCGCTATATGGAGGAGAATCAAATCCGATAGGGTACATTGAAATGAAATTTGCTATTGGTATATTCTCCCCAAAACTCTTGGTTTCCTCGATACCTGATGTAGAAATATTGCGTATGCCATCTGCGGTTTGAAGGAAGATTGCACTTGGAATTGGGGTAAACGAATCATTGGCTGGCAGATATCCAACAAAACCAGTTCCTTCAAGAGTGGCATTGAAAACAGTGTAGTTCCCATCAATGACTGAAGGTTGAATAAATGCCTTATCCAAATGAGCCAAATTGCTATTGAACCCCTGATTTGGGTCATACGTTGCATTTAGCTGATAGGCGGTTTGGAAGCTCGACAGGGAAATCGTTTCAAAATATGATCCGACTTGAACAATAAAGCTTGTATGGGAGAAGATAGGTACATATAATCCCGCACTGCTAGAAATTCCCATATTAACAAGGGAAATGATGTGTGTACCTTGGGTTAAGGTCAAGAACATGCGGAACTTATTGTACCTAGAACGGATTGGATACACTACCCCATCCATAATTATGGTGGGTTGTCCTATCATTTGGATTCCATCAACAGTCGTGGTTCCCATGAAATTCATATTGAGGTAAAGAATGGTGAACATTCTTGAACTGTTCAGGAAATAGGTCGGTAGTGGCGTTTCACTAATGGGTTGTAAAAGGTCCAATTCTGATCGCCCAATTTCAATAACTTTCACGTTCAATTCTGAAGTGAGTTGGCTTCGTGAAATGGGTTCGTGCCTAACAAAAACATTCACCCCAGCTGATGTGACCATTAATGCCACTAGGCTGAGAATGATGATAAGAGGATATTTACTAAAAATTGTCATTTCCTCACCAGATATGTCGTAAAATCATAAAATCCCAATAAAATTTTCGCACAACTCGTGGAAAAAAAGCAATATTTATTTTACATTAATATATGGTTCCTCAAATTTGAAAATTTATTTCCATGTTTTCTCAAAAAATTATTTTAACCAATTATTCTGTCCATTCAACTCTTGATAAAATGTTCTATCGTTACAGAATTGCTAGTTACCTTGAGATCGCAAAACGTCATCGCTCATAAAGATGATCACTCCACAGGTTTTCCAATCTGTCGTGGTTTTTGACCTATCCTCGTTGCAGGGTTTTGGGATATGCATTGATGGATTCAAGGTTGAGAATTCAATCACAATTTTGTAAACAGGATTCCTTTTCCCCGACAGAATATCATGGCTATTTTCCCGTTTACTGCTCTTCCCCTATTTCAAATCCAGTCCAGGACATCCTATTTCAAATCCAATCTCGGACATTGGGGATTTGGTATCCGCTCAAAAAGTATGGGGAACTAGGGTGACATTATTTCCAAGAACCTCGATTTCCTTTATGTGATAACCCTTGCAAAAAAATTTTGCATGCAGAAAGGGTTTAAAAAGCTTGGTGGTGTTTGGAATACTTGTGTCAAAATTGAAGAAAGGGGAAAATTCCCCTGAAAAGGTCGATGCTGAATTCTTGGAAAGCGATAAACTGTTGCCGAGCGCGGAAGAAGAGGTCATAATGATGTACCAAGGGGAAATCCTGCAACATTCAAAGGATATCGAAAGACTTCATGACATCTCCTTTAATCTGGCAACAAACGTCAATGCAATGAAGGACGACATACTAGACGGGGTTAAAGAACTTAAAAAAAGAGTTGGAAAGGTTGAAACCGAAGTCAAACAACTTCAAGATGAAATATCCGACATCTATGCCATAATTGCGATTTTCAAGGCATGTGTTGAAGATTTAAAAGAAAGCACAAATTCCCTTCTAGATCAAGCATTGCCCATCCTTAAAAAGTTTGCAGAAGAAAAAGACAAGGAATGAATGCTAAAGGAAACATTCCCAAAAGAAGCAAAAGTCCTCGCGGCTTGGTCTTTTCGATGGAATGCGTTCAATCTGATTCAAACATACATTCAATGGTAGATAACATGGCAAAAATTCTTTGTTTATATACAAAACCGTCCACTCGATAGCTTTTAACGCATGGTTCTCTCTTTTCGGATGGCTACTACTAGGCATTCTCTCAATACCACAACAACCTTGGAACTCCAGACCTTCAAAATCCGCTATTTACAGCCTCTTAACTTGGGAATGATCGCGGTCGCACTCTTAACCGTAATCTTTAGCAACTCAGTAAAATACATAGGGCCCTCAAGAACCGCTGTCTTCGTAAACCTAGTCCCCGTGTTCGGAATACTAAGCTCAGTAATGATATTAAAAGAAAAAATCTCAATAATTTACTTATTGGCATTTCTGATAATAATCACGGGAACATACCTTGTACAAAAAACAAAGAACACCACTGCAAACACGAAAACAAAACCCCAACCAAATTCCCCCAAAACCCATAAAACAATCCAACTTCTTAGCAAAATAAAGCCATTAAAGAATAC
>WAKA01000225.1 GCA_015523565.1 Candidatus Heimdallarchaeota archaeon
GTTGTGTACAGTACATGGATTAATGAGGAAGCTTTTGAAAGCGTGCTTCAGTCATGGAAAAATGAAGGAGATGGATGGTATCAAAGAGTATGGTTTACCTTTACTTCCAATTATCTCATTTTTTGGATGCTCTTTGCAAATTCACGGAGGATTCCAGAAGATGAGAGGATACAGAGGCTCGTTCTCTTCATTTTGATGTATTTTCTGCTTTGGATTGCCCAATGGGTGATAAGGGGGAAGCCTGGGGAGATTTTGTCATCATTTCTTGTACTTTTAGCGGCAGGGGGTTCTGGGCAATTGTACAAAACATATTATGCGTTGCCGATTGTCCATTATTTTGCCATTCTTTTTTCGTTTATAGCCGTGTACCTGACTCTCAGGTCAAGGCTGACTGCAATGTTGATTGAAGCTTACAAAAAGAAGAAAGAAGCCCAAAAGTAGCTTTTATTGGTAACGGTTTTCATCCTTCGGTGCACATTCAAGGAATTCAAGAATGATGCAACTTAGCATTAAGGCGACGGAACAGTTCATTGTGGATACAGTCATCACAATTGTTCTTGAGGGTATCAAAACATTTGTAACCACTGCCTTTACAGCCATTGCGCTGATGCTGGAGCAGCTCTTCCCCTCCATTGATGTGATATCGACCAATCCGCTCCAGATTTCAGTCGGGGGCACACCCTTAGACTTCTCGATGAGCGTGGTCAGTCGCGACCTGTCCATCACTTTTGGCGACATGGTCTTTGATCTCCAGAATGTCCTTGAAATGCAGGTCGAGACCTTGGGAATAGAGGATGATTTTAACCTGTTGTTCTTTGCTACAGCAATTCCTGCAGCAGCAGGGGAAGCAATATTCCTTTCCATAATCAGGTTACTGCTGAGCGCCACGAAGGGGATGCCTCCACAGGCAATTACTGTCTCACATGGGATCGCCTTGGGAACTTTTTTGGCAAATACGGTCATCCAATATCTCTTTTGGATCAATCGGATGGTGATGAACAGAATGAGAACTTCAAGGAATTTTCGGTGGTATATCACATGTTTCTTGGGTTGAATTTAATTTTCGGTATCTTTCCAAAATTCATTAATAATAAGGACATTTTTGATTTAGCAGAAACAATTCTTGCAATCGGAATAGAAGTATTGGGGAACTGGGGTACCGGATTTGGAATCGTTCCAACCGAACAGCTTATGGAAAGTTCATACAATCTGTTTGCGGAATTGCTGGGGCAATTGGTCGGTATGGGGTATTGGATGATCCTCCTTCAGAATGCCAATGGGTTGGACACATTTGCAGTCCTTAGAGCGTACACTTTACTGTTGGGACTGGTTCACCTTTTTATTGCTAGAGGGATACGGGCGATTTAGATGATGCAGAGATTGGTCAGACTGGATGAGGAACATCCATTGGTGCTTGGTGTTTTGGTTCCTCCTATCGCTTTCATGATGATTAGTTCAATTTTTGGAAGGCCTGGAATTTGGAGAGATCCAATAGCTTTGGGGATTTTTGTGACAGGATGGGCGGTAATTGTGGTTTTGGCACTCACATTTCCGGAATATATAAGGAAAAGGGCTCTTTTTCCTCTTGGTTTTGCATTGATGTTATTAGACTTTATTCTGGTATTTAGCATCCCTTATATAGAAAATTTGGAACTTTCGTTAATTTGGCTCTATAGGATTTCAACTTTTGTGATGACTTCAGTAGTCCCCATATGGTTGTTTAGGAAAGATGTGGGGAGATTTTTTACGGAAGCAAGTATGAATGATTGGAAAATTGTCATAATTTCCATCTTAATGTTGGAAGTCGGAGCTTTTGTATACTTCTTTCAGGAATACCCTTTTTTCATTCGTATTCCTTTAACTTTGGTAGGCGGATTTGGGGGTTTCCTTGTGATTCTAATTGCATTCAGACCTCTTTTTAATTCCAATAAGGACTTCTATGAGATTGGAGCATTATATTTTGGCATTTCGCTTATGTTTCTGTTTGGAACAATCCTATACAGAGATTGGGATTTACAAACCTTATTCTCAAATGAAGGCTTGATTTACCACCTGATAATTTCATTTCCTTTTGTAATTGCAGCAGAGTTTGAATCAAAACTAAATTAAAGGAGGAGGAAAGAAATATGGAATAGGCTGAATTTATCCAGTTCTGTTGATGTTCAATGACATTGAGTGTCCTTTTCCTGAAACGGGCGGATAGGTTTCTATAGGTGAGAAGCATGGCAAGACTTGCACGTCTTAACCAAATAACCGACCTTGGATA
>WAKA01000226.1 GCA_015523565.1 Candidatus Heimdallarchaeota archaeon
ACCCCCAATAACAACCACCCATACCCCAAAAAACACACACAATATTACCACTAAGTATTGAAAAATTTTTATGGAGGGCTGTAATGAAAAATATATGCAGAAAAAAATCGCACTCATAGTTTTGGGACTACTAACTATAACCGCATTCATCTCACCCAATGTGTCGAACGCGGTCGAAACAAGAAATGAAACATATTCACCAAACTTCCCCCTATTGGACGGAACCCTAACCTTCCTCACCAAGATAAATTTCACAACCGTGAATGGAAATGAAAGGAAGATGATGACCATTGACCAACAGGACACTGTTGAAGTAAAAAGCATTCTGGATTCAAATGCATCATTCCCAGAGGGTTTGGAGTGGATCATGGTAAACCAGACAATAACAAACTTCCAGTTCATACAGGAGGTGAACGGAAATGTCAACTTCTCTGCAACCGATTTCATCATCCGATATTATGACCATTTCGGGGATGTCGTTGCAGAAACATCCGACCCATCAGTCCAGTACAATGCAACATTCACAAAAACATCACGGCTGGTCAAAACAGCATCAACACCGTATGGGACAGATAATGCCGAACTCATAGCACAAGACGACCTAGGGACTGAAATGGGAACAGACTTGGGACTTGCATTCCCAACCTTCGACGACCCCGCTCCATACTTCATGGAAACACAGGACATGCAGCTCGGTCAACCAGTAGGAGACATGGGAACCGTAGCAGGAGAAAAAACAATTGATGGACAAGACTTCTGGATAATCAACAACAGCATCCACGACAGTTTCATCAATGTAGATTCACTCTATACGGTTGAAAAACAGACAGGATTGATATACCAAGTAATTGCTGCCATCTCCCTTGGCAATACAACCTTCCTCTCAGGATCCGCAAACCTGACATCTGGACTCGAACTCATCGACAATGACACACCAACACTCGAAATAACTGAAATGGAAAATGGAATCTATGTAACAGCCAATGACACAAGCCTCCAGAAATACCAAATTTACGTTGACGGAACCCTGAACCGTGAAGGCTACTTCAATGACTCAAGCTTTGACGGAGACTTCTCATTCGACGACTTGCCCGAAGGACAATACAATGTCACTGTCGTCGTATGGGACGCATTCCAGAACAACGTGACAAAGCAACTCTCACTGAACATCACGCATCCCACCACTGAAACTATAACCAACACCACCACCAATGCAACGTCAAATGAATCACAAAGCACAACAAGCCCATCACCACTTGGTATCCAACCATTTGCAACCGCATTGACAATGACTGCAATATGGAGCCGTAAAAGAAGAAATTAGAACCAATCAACTATAAAATAAACCATATGCAACAGATGCCAAAAAACATCAACACAACAAATGAATGATTATATTTGAAAATTTAAAATTTGGGACGTATTAGGGATCAACTAGTGAATAATCTACCGCGGTTCTCACGATACCAATTCTGCCATAATGCCAATAATGATTTATCTTTACTTCCATCATTGACCAGTATCATTTCAAACGCCAAACTTGTGGCATTTAGTTCATGGTCTATACTTTCAATCAATTCAGGTAAGATATCCGCGCTATTGTATACAGGGATGACAATCGGCAAATCCATCTGCAATCAATTCCCATAAAAAAAAATCCATTTTAGATTTTTTGATTTCCATCGTTAATGAACAAAAAAAAGACAGGGATAAATAAACAAATGCTTTTAAAAATTAGGCACGTGTATGATTTGTTGAAAAATCAACAGAAATCAATCACCCTAATAATACCTACAAAAAACGAGCTAGATAACTTAAAAGTAATATTGCCGATGATAACCAACATCCCTGAATTAACGGAAATAATCGTTATTGATGCAGGGAGAAGACGCAACAAAGTCATTTTTGTTGTCGAACTACCCGCAAGTCAGATACATAAAGCAGAAAAGCAAGGGGAAGGGAAATGCAATGAAAGAGGCCGCTAAAGCCGCGAAGGGAGAATATCTTTTGTTCATGGACGGGGACGGGTCAATGAGCCCAAAAGAAATTCCTAACTTTACCCATGCGATTTTTGACAATGACTATTTTTTTATCCGCGGTTCTAGAATGATGGAAAATGGGGGTAGTGAAGACCTCACAAAATTTCGAATGTTTGGGAACTGGTTCTTTACAAAATTAACAAATTTCCTGTTCAGAGGAAACTACACAGATTTGTGCTATGGCTATTTTGCGATAAAAAAGGAGGTGTTTTTGGAAATGGAACTAAAAAGTGACCATTTCAGTATTGAAGCGGAGGTTTCAGCCTTGGCATTAAAAGAAAACATCCCGTTGTGTGAAATCCCATCCTTTGAAAAACACCGGATACATGGGGCTTCAAACCTTTCTGCCTTAAAAGACGGTTGGGGGATTTTAAAAACAATCCTTTCGGTGTTTTTTAGAAAAAAGCACAAACCATCAATTCCTCATGGGCAAAAGAAATAATCCGTAAACTTATTTATCTGTTTGGTACCATTAGAAATAATGAATGAGAAAATCGTTCTGGATATTTTGAATGATATTTTAACAACCAAAGGCAGGGATGAATTGCATGGACTAAATCCGAACCTATCACTTCGGGATGATATCGGGCTGGATTCCATTGAAATGGCAGAACTTACAGTTCGAATAGAAGAAGAGACAGGCATTGATATCTTCGAGGACGGAATAGTTGAAACATTGGGAGCCGTTCTGAAAAAACTCAACAACGGGAGGAAAAATTGACATGCTATTTTTTGCAGACCCAAAGCGATCTATTGAAAAATCATATGCAGAATTGATAATGTCCATGAAAAATGTTAAAACAATTCCGAACATACTGCAACCTAAAAACATATTTGAGTATTACACAAATTTATTAGTTAGTGTATTAAATTCTGTTCATATTACATTAGTTGATACAGAATTGGATATTTCAAAACTAGTTGAGAACGGTGTTTTTAATTTTGAATTCTATAATATTCGCCACCCTCTTAAAATCAATTCTGAAAAACAGTTAGTGTCAATGTTATTTAAACGATACAAATCAAATAATTGGAAATTAACTATTTTTACTTCAGGGACTACTGGAAAACCAAAGCGAGTAACGCATACAATCCAAACTTTGTTGCGAGATTTACGATATTCACCAAAACATTCAAAAGATATATGGGGGATGTGTTATAACCCTTCACATATTGC
>WAKA01000227.1 GCA_015523565.1 Candidatus Heimdallarchaeota archaeon
ATTGCATATCTTATTGCAGGAGGTGTTCTTTTCACCACCTATCGCAAATATAGGTATGTAGGTCATCTTTGGATGTTTTTGGCATTTACTGCTCTTTTCTCACACTATCTTTTCAGGATACTCGCAGTGGTCGTTCCTGAAGACCAGACAAAAGAAGTTTGGTTTTATCAAAATATTACGATAATGCTTGGTTTATGGGGATTACTGTTGGCTTCCATTCTAAGCCAATACGATAAGTTGCCAATTCGTGCAAATTGGATCTCATTGCTTGTTGGGCTTCTAATTGGGCTGTTTTCAAATCCAAACAACGTAACTTTAAGTTATGATGAATTGGGACTTAATGCAAAATACTCCCCCATTATTGGTCTTTTCTCAATCATTCTCACGCTCATATTTTTGATATTCATTAATAGGCCACTATTGATCAGGATAAGGAAAAATCCAGAAAGCATTCGAGAACCTTATTTTATCACTCTTTCCCTTGCCTATATCCTCATTGTCCTTTGGGCAATTGGTGTTGCATTTACGGGTTATTCTTTTGTGCGTAATTTTAGACCATTGGCTTTTGGTTTTGCTCTTCTTTTTTGGGGAATCTCAATTTACCTTAATCCACTTAGTCTTTCTTTAACCTCCACAAAGATCAAAAGCTTCATAATCGCAACCCATTCAGGTCTTCCAATAATCTCTTTGGATACCACAAATGATATGGAAACGGACGTAACCCTCCTAATGCCACTTATCAGTGCCGTAAAAGCGTCTATGGAAACTTTTGTGAAATCTGAAGGTGACCTTTCAACAATTGACTTCGAAAATTCACTTTTGGCTTTCATTAAAGGGAAAAAAGTTTTGCTGATTATGGAATTGCATGGTAACTTCTCATCAAACATAGAGTTAATGGGAAAGGTTTATCTCAATGAATTTGAGGAAAAATATGCGGAGGTTTTCAAAGCCATTGGACAAGTTGTTGAACCCGACCTCTTTCATGAAGAAAACAAAAGAATATTCCAGATGATCAAGTCAATTGCTCTTTAACAGCATGGCATTTACTGAAATTCCCCAATGATTTGTAATGCTTCAATTGTCATAGCGACCTGCAATCCCGATTCTGTAAGACTTACTTGCCCGTTCGTGATCTCTGCCAATCCCAACTCAACCAATTCTTTCCATTCATTTGTTCCATCAAGTTCTGTCTCCTGTTCCCCAGTCAACAATCTTCTTAGTAAACTCCTGATTTTTCCATCTGTCAGAAAATCGACAACTGTGTCTATAACACAAAATTCACTTGTTTCCAATTTTGTTCTCAATAAATTTTGTATTTTTCAAGTTTATATCTGTTTACGAACATGCAACTTTCGCACCGCGATAGCTACTAACGCCATAAATATTGGTATGAGTGAAATTGGTGCTGGTGCACTTTCTGATGTTTCATTGGGCGGTGTGTGTGTCTGTGATAATGATGGATTCGATGTGTTGCTTGACATATCCGTTGATGTTTCACTTGTCGAGGCAGGTGTGGATGTGATTGCAGGCATTGTTGACAAGTCAATTGCAATTTCTGACACTTCCCATGTATTCACGTCTTGTGTCACTATCATTCCATCAGTTGTTCTTGTCACAATCACTGAAACCTTGACCCAACCTAGTGTAATATTGCTTAAATCTGCCAAACTTCCATTATAATAGATTTTGCCAGTGTCTTGGTCAACAATTGTCAGAATGTAGTCTGTGGCATTGCCATTTGAGACCGTTATCGGCAGGGAAATGTCAAATGTGTAGTTCCTTAATTCATCCAGCCAACCTCGAACAGTGTATGCCATCTCAAAAAAGTCCATTGGCTTTACATGGAGGTAATCAAGAAGATACGATGGAACGTTTGATTCCTGCCACATTCCAAATACCAATGAATAATTCCACATTACCCCATCTACCAAATCCACCAGTTGTTTCACGTGTGATGGCACATAATTTGTCGATTGCTTGATTCCCACAATTATATTTTCAAAATCCTGTTGGATGTCCCTTGACATTTTGGGGAAAATGCCTCGGTAATATGTATACATGTCCATAATGGATATATCACTGTAATGATGCGCATAGGACATCTGTGTATAGCTTAAATCCCAAGTCCAATCAAAGATCTCCCCGTATCCCAACTGCTCATATTGCTGCCAACTGAACCCATCGTGGGGATGGGAAAGACCGAATGCATGTCCTGTCTCGTGCATTACCACAAAGGTAAATCCAAAAGACCTGTCCTCGAAGGAATCTATTTGCCAATCTACAGTTGCCGTATTTGCCCCTGCATTTTCAATCACCCAATAATAATTCTGGTAGACACTCGTTGTGTAATTGAACTCAAGTGATGTTACCCCTGAATAACTCATTATAGGTGTAAAATTCCCTCCACTTACATATTTCTCATACTCAAACGGATTCAAAAGATAAACGTTCACGGGTTGATCACTGTTGACGGTGGTTCGCAAAATGTTATTTGTATATCCGAATGAACTGTTGAAATATACATACGCCCCTGATGGAAGGGTTGTTTGTGTTGTCAACCATGGCTCAAGGTCAGGTGTAGGGTCACTCCATCTTTCATTGGCTGCGGCAACAACAAATGAAAAATTTTGCCCCTCATTGTCCGCCAACCCAAGAAATGCATCAAAAAGCCAATCATCTGGAAATCCAAACAAAAACACTGGTATTATCAAGTTTTCCTTGGTTGAACTATTGAACATTGTTGGTTTGATGCTCTCCAAATAACTGAGGATGTTCCATGAATCATATGAATGGTCTGTCGTATTCTTGGAACTTGCAAGTATGTTCATGAATGTACTGTCATTTTGGTAATCCCAGGTCCTTATGCTTGTTTGCCATGTCGCATAGGGATTCAATTGGGAATATTGTTCCAACAGATAGGTTGTGTTCAATTTTGAAAGAAAGTCATAGTTTCCATTTGTAAGGTCAACTAAGACAAAATCAAAAGTGACTGTGTCATACCCATAAATCGGTGAATAAATCCATGAAGGGATAAACCTTAATTCGATTGCCCTTTGCAAATGGTCAACCATGGCATCCATAAGACTTGTTTCATTCATTTGCGTAATGTGGGGAAACACATCACCCCGATAGTTTGTCGGACCTGCCGAAAAGTCAAACCAGAGAAGGGGTGCCTTGTGCCCTCCTCCAGATACCTGATAGGTCGCCCCATATGGTCTTGGATTGGAATACCCGTCAATGTCAAATGAAGATGCATTATAGTAATAATATTCAAAACCTGTGGGATCAGGGGTATATGTGTCAATAAAAACCATTGTCGGGTTTTGTATCCCCTCTCCGACCAGATAATCTTCCACTGGGTCTGATGGCACGTACCTTGCACTTTCTGAAAGATTTCCCAAGTAAAGCGGTGCCATTCCTACATTTGACCAATTATATATCTGATTCCTGAACTCTAGTATTTCACTGCTATTGAAATACCTGACATTATAAACCAAGGTGTAATTCACGTCAAAAACTGGCGAGGAACTGAAGAATGTCGGATATCTTTCAACTGGTGCATACCATTTGGGCAACCTCTGAAGAAAAGCATTTGTGTCCAAGTTCTGTGACATCATGAACCAAATGTCAATCTGAAAGGTGTAAGAATCATTCACGGATGGAATGGTGTCCACTAAATCATCAACATATGTCACGTTTTGTTGATGTTCCGCATTGGTAACTGAAACTGGAAAACTAGCAGTAACCAATATCCCACAAAACAATAACATTGCAACATTTCTTATGTGCATGGCAAAACAAAGGTAAAAACACATATAAATGCACCTTTTTTGAGACTGCGATTATTCAGGGAGTGCAGGTATTCTTTGCGATAATCTTCTAAATGTTATTAAGTGCAATGCTCTATCCCATATTGTGAAACAGCCTGTCCCACTTTTTCTTCTTGGTGCCCATAAGTCAGGGACTACGTTGCTCAAGAGCCTTTTTGACGGTCATCCAGACATGTTTGCCATTCCGTTTGAATCTGAACTGATGAAATGGATTGGACAGTGGATATACTACCCGCTGAAGCGCCAATTTCCTACTGCAAAAAGTATCCCTGAAATGAAAGAGGCTTTAGTCAACTATGTGAAACACACCAATACAATGGACAGGGATGAAATGGGGGGAACTGGCAATATGGATCTGATGGGACGATTCAATCTTGCCCTCTTCCAGGAATTCCTGAAAAAGACACATGAATCCCTCAATGGAATGATCATGGATTACTTTGTCTCTGTCTTTCATTCATTGATGGGTGACATCTCCTTTGACAAGCAATATATTGTCGAAAAGACAGTGGGAAACTCTGAATATGCCATGTTCCTAAAACAACTCTTTCCCGATGCCAAGTTCATCCATTTGGTCAGAAACCCCTACGCAAACCTCGTCTCATTGAGAAGGTATTCCTCAAGACGATTGGGTCATTACCCACCTATTTATCCTGCCATTGACGGATTGGAATACACATATTATATGCTCCACAAAAATGAGCAATTGTTAGGTCAGGACTATTATGTCCTAAAATATGAGGATCTGGTTGAAAACCCCGAAGGGACAATGAAAAAAATTGCGGCATTTCTGCGTGTTGATTATACCCAGTCAATGACTGAACCAAGCACTTTAGGTGAACCGTGGGTTGGCAACAGCAGTACTGGTGAAAAATTTTCTGGCATCTCAACAGCAACATTGGAACGATGGAAAAACGAAATCCTTCCCTTGGAGATAGAATGGGTCAATCTCCGCCTCCCCTTCATACTTGAACGATTTGGGTATGAACGTCTTTCCTCTTCCAAAAAAACACGAAAGAGGAACAAGGGTGAGCCAATCAAGGTCTACCTGATAAACAGACTTGCATACAGATTGGATCGCATAAAATACGGGTCTCTCTCACGTGGCTATGTCCATTGACGCACTCAGCTCATACCCTTTTTTGAATGCCTCCAAATTCTTTTCACGGAATCTTGCAGGAGAATCATGAACTAGGCTCTCCTCGAACAATTCGGGTGTTATCTCAAGCAACGTGTGTTCCTCTGCCTCTTCAGGATTGCTTGTCCCAATTCCCTTTGTGATATAATTGCCTTCCAAATCCAAAAGTTCAGAGATAAATCCCAGCGCAACAACATTCATCACATTCTCTGACCCTATCTGCAAAGCTACCTTGCTGAACGGAAGCCTATAAATTCGGTCATGTGACATGTCTGAGGTGTCCACTTGGCTGTCATCGACAAGCACAAGTGTGTTTCCCCCGATAATGCCCTTGTATTCATCCCATGCCCTTTGTGCGAATATCACCAAAATATCTGGTTCATTCTCGATAAATGGATAGACTATCTCCTCATCATCTTTTGCAATTGTCAAATCTGCAACTGTCAATCCTCCCTTTGTTGAAGGTTCATATTTGACTGCCTGTGACACATTCAGGTCTGCTGAAAATGCGGCATGCGCCAAAAGTTTTCCTGCGAACTGCACGCCCTGTCCTCCAATGCCTGCTATTTTTATTTGTATTACCATCTCTTCACCTCTCCTGTCTCCTAAATATGCCAACGGGTATCCTTATATAACCTACAGAACTGTCAAAGTGGATCCTGGTGTTCTCTGGTAAAAGGTAGGTGCCATTCTCATCAGGAACAATCTCTTTTGATGCTTCCAACAAGTTCTTTACCATATATTCACCTGTTGGATAACCATTCCGCTTGCCATAGATTGCAGGACATCCGCTGACCAAGTCAATGAATGCAACCCCTTCTGTCTTGATGGCTTCACTTATCACCCTTGGAAGGATCTTGTAGTGGGCAGATGTGTATCTTGCCACAAAATCTGCACCTGCACCCAATGCCAAATCGACCAAGTTGAATGGTGGGTCATTCTCTCCAACCGTTGTCGGTGTTCTTGTCTTCTCGAATGACGTGGGTGATGCCTGTCCGCCAGTCAGCCCGTAGGTGGAATTGTTATTGCAGATAATTGTCATGTCAATGTTCCGTCGGCAGGCATGGATGAAGTGGTTTCCCCCTATCGCAAAAAGATCACCGTCACCAGAAAAGACTATGACCTCTAAATCTGGATTTCCAAGCTTAACTCCAGTTGCAAATGGAATGGCTCGACCATGTGTCGTATGGAACCCATCCGCTTCCACATAACCTGAGGCTCTGCCTGTACACCCTATCCCCGACACAAACACCACTTCCCTATCCAAATCAAGTCCCGTCCTGAGTATCCCTCGAATAATGCTCTGAAGGTTTGTCCCTAAACTGCACCCGCTGCACCAAATGTGCGGCAACATTTTTGATGTCAATGAATCTTCCAAATTATGTCCAATCTTGCTGAAATCAATCATCATTTTCCTTTACCTCCTATTTCCTTGACTTTTTCAATAATCCTGCTTGGTGGAGGAATTTCTCCCCTGTAGTAGGGCAAGTGGTGAACTTCTCTTCTCAAAAACCTCTCAACTGGCCAAATCAGTTGCCCTTGGGACATTTCTGTCACTAGAACCTCTTTCCCTTTGGTCTTCTCCCTCAATGCTTCATCAGGGAATGGCCAAATCGTCCGTAACCGAAATAGTCCTGCCTGTATTCCCTCCTTTCTTAACAAGTTGATCGCATGCTTTGCGGATCTTGCGGTGCTCCCATAAGCGACAACCACAACATCTGCATCTTCAACCTGATAGCTCTCTGGCTCTGGAAGCAAGTGGTTGTATCTCAAAATCTTTTCTCTTTGCCGCCTCAACAGTTTCTCATAAGTGTCTGCTGATAAATCCACATGCCCTGAAGGATCATGGCTCAGCCCCGTGGCAAATGCTTTCTTCTCTTCCCCAAAACAGTTCATCGGTGGAACAAATTCTGGAGATATTGTTTCGCCCTTCCAAACAATTGGTTCTGCATTTGGCTTGGCTCGATCCACGATTTCCAGCTTCTCAGGAATGATATACCTTTCCTTCAATGTCGACAGCACTTGGTCGGACAAGACAAATACTGGTGTTCGCAATGCCTCGCTTGCGTTGAATGCCTCAACAGTCAAGTCAAAACACTCCTGCACTGATGATGGGGCAAATGTCGGAATGAGATAGTCTCCATGTGAGCCAAAATGTGCCTGCATCAATTCCTGTTGTCCTGGAAATGTGGGCAATCCTGTTGACGGTCCCCCTCTCATAATGTTTGCAAGCACAATCGGTGTCTCTGTAAATGCCGCCAATCCAATCCCCTCCTGCATGAGGGAAAATCCTGGTCCCGATGTGGCTGTCATTGCCTTTTTTCTCGTCCAAGAGCATCCGATGGTGGCAATTATGGATGCAAGTTCATCCTCTGCTTGGAAAAACCTTCCACCAACTTTTGGCAAACGACTGGCAATATGTTCCATCACTGTTGAGCTGGGGGTTATTGGATAGCCAAAATACCCATGGAGACCTGCGGCGATTGCCCCTTCTGCAATGGCGACATTTCCTGAATCCAAATGCTTTCCTGAAAGAACCCTTTTGTCATCTCTACTTTCGCTCATTTCCTATCCTCCTGCTGTTACATCCCTTAGATCATGTATTGAAAGCACAAAATCAGGACATGCATAAAGGCATTGTCTGCAAGCTGTACAATTCCCGTTTTCAATCGGATAGAAGTATCCCCTGTGAGTCTTCTTGTCACTCATCTCTAAGGCATTGTAGGGACAAATGCTTACACAGATCCTGCATCCCTTGCATCTATCCCTGTCCACAACAAAAACCCTGTTTCTCTTCTTTCCAACAATAAAGACGTCAAATCTTTCATTGTGCTGCACTCGCACTTCAGACATAAGAATCCCTCTAAAAAAATCCATTAAAATGTCTTTGCAGGAAAGGATAGAAAATATTCCCCTTCTATTTGTGTTTTTCACTCAATTTGTTCAACGCCTTGTTATCGCGTTCTACATTTTCGTTGGTAAGATTCGGACCCTGAGTGATTGTATGGATCTTTTTAAGGTTTGGATTTATAGGTGTACTGCTTTTTGCATCTTTGTAAATTGCGAAAACAACAAACAAAATGAATACCCCCAAAAGTATTAGTCCCGGATAATCTGTGAGTGCCATAATCCTATTTATGCATAATATATTTATTTATTTCCCACAATAAATGGAAAAATATATTGCTCAATGGGTTTTTGAAAATGGTTTCACAATCAATATAACATGGGTGGATGTTCAAACCTTCTTTTTCTTCTATCAAGATGGTGTTTCCTTCTAAACACTACCAAGACAAACGCAGGTACTGCCAAAAAGATTGACGCAACAAATGAACCTTCTGTACTTCTAGAATAAAAAAATGGGGCAAGGGAATTTGCCA
Organism: Candidatus Heimdallarchaeota archaeon; assembly: GCA_015523565.1. Taxonomy (GTDB): domain Archaea; phylum Asgardarchaeota; class Heimdallarchaeia; order Heimdallarchaeales; family Kariarchaeaceae; genus WAKA01. The sequence goes on from WAKA01000227.1 coordinate 8,349, forward strand.
CTGCTGTTCCCAATATACTCATTGATGTGGTCAGACCAAAAACAAAGGAAAAGTCAGACCTGTCAACAACTCGTCCAATGCGTGTGATTTCCATGGTGAAATATGTGGAAATTGCAAGGTTCAGAATAAACAACCCTGCAATGTAGAAATAAAGATTCAACTTTGAAAAGGACATTGACAATGTCCCTATTACCACCAATATCCATCCAAGTACTCGCATGTTCTCATCCTTGACATAATCATAGAGTTTTCCGACAACAGGTGCCCATATTACTTGGATCAGGGATGCAGCTCCAGTAATGAAGCCAACAAATGTCAGGTTTAATTTCAACACATTATATCCATATACTGCATAAACTGATGATATCAGTCCAAATATCAACCCCGCCACCGTGAAGAGAAGAATGGCTTCCCAGATTCCATTTTCCCGAAGTGCTGAAAGATGTATCTTCCCTGCTTTTGGGGGGGAGGATAGATCCACGTCAATTTTTTCTTCTGGAAATATCTTGACAAAAACTACAGGCATGCTTTTCAATAATATTGAATATAAAACGAAGTCTCCTGCAATAATAAAGAACGATGCGATTATTATTGTATCAGGGGGATAATGGTCAAGCAGAAACGCGAACAAATATGGCCCAAAAAAACTACCAAGCCCTACCATTGCAGATAACAACCCGTTTTTCATTCCTTTGTCCCTTTTTGAAACTGAGACAATTGCCCTTCCTGTCATGGCAAACATGTTGACTCCGAACCTGATAGAAGACAAGGCAATCATGTAGACAATTGGCAATGCTGAAAGATATACCAACCCGATTGCAATGATATATATTGAATAGCCCAACGCAAATGCCCTTGTCCGTCCAATCCTATCAGAAATGAGCCCTGCCGGCAATCTTGTGGCGGCTCCGACAAAAAACGCAACAGACCCGATTTGCCCCCACAATTTTACTGTTTCCGTATCTGTCAATCCAAACTTCACTTGCAAATAAAGTGGAAAAATGGAAAAAAACCCTTTGAAAATAAAAAATCCCAGAAAATATGGAATAAGAATCGGTACCAATTCAGTAACTGAAATGACAACGGTTGATTTATTTTCCACAGCATCCCAATTGATTGCTGTCATTTGTATTGTTTGGTTGTGGCAGTTTTTCAATGAACTGATGCCTTGGAAATTCCAATATCATTCCGAACCAATTAAAACATGTTTCTTTCATGTTTTGCATTCCGAATTTTCCCTTTTGCAGTTTTACCTGTTGATTTTTTAATGGCTAAATTATAATTTTACCTGATAATTGGTGATGAAAAATGAAGTTAATGGTAAAAAAATTGATCATTGCAATAATCCCATTTTTGGTAATGCTTGGAATAACTCTTGCTAGCGCTAATGGCTCTGAATTTCCTGGTGGGAATGAGACAGATGCTCCACGAAGTGGATGGGGATGGAGAAGATAAATCCTTGATTTCATTCTAAAATTAAAATTTGTTTTATCAAGAAAGGATTTTAATTTAATGAAAATAGAAATAGTTTATGAATAAATTCCCATTATATCGACTCTTCTCTGAAAGGCTGGTAGTGAAGATCATTGTAATGGTGCTTGTGGGGATATTGTTGATCGGGGGTCTGACAACTTATCGAAACCAGAAAATTTCACGCATTGCTCAACAACAGGAACTCTTGGTTGACACGAAATTTGACTTTTCACAAGTCTTGATTTTTACAGGGGATTTTGTCAAGAACAACACAGGTCTCTATGAAATTATCAATCAGTCATACCTCGACATCTTCCATGAAATTGATCAACTCAAAACTCTAATTACACCTTCGCTCTTGCCAGAACTTGATCAAATCCGCGGATTTGTCCAGAAGTCCTATGACCTTTCAATCAATACGAGTTTTGAACGGACATTACAAAAGGAAATTCCCGTCCAATTCAATTCGTTGCAAGAATTCAATGGTGCCACTGACAGTATCTTCAAAATTTTATCTGAATGGAATACGTTATGGCTCAATGGATCTGCCCGTGACATCTTTCATCTCAAGTTTTACCAAATTCATGAGGAAATTGCAACTTTGGTGGGCGTTCAAGAAGACTATTCAAAAGGCATACTGCAAAAGTTCATGTTTGAGGATCAAGCAACTACTGCATTCAATTCATTGGTTAACCTTACAGCCTCCTATTTGGATGATTATCTTTCTGTGTTGAACACAACCTCGGACAATGCCCTTCTACAGATTAGAGATAATTTTCAGATGTTAAGGAATTATCTAAAAGGAATTGATGGTGCATTTAATCCATTGCCCAATGATTTGCTCTCTTGGCTAAACATGACATCTAATACTGGGATTTCTGGAATTAATGCCACTGTACTTGTTGACAAAATGATAAGTGCTGTTGAAAATTCGATTGCCTCGAATCTTTCTTTTTTTGAGACAATATTTCCCCAATCCCCAATATCTGTTGCCAAAAGAGAACTCAGTCCAATAAGTGCCGCGATGCAACTGCTAAGAAACCAAATCATATTACAGGAAAATGGTTTTTTGGTAATTTCTGCCATTAACTTCATCTATCCCACAACAATAAATATTCAAATCAACTATTCAGGTTTCACATCTCGTGTTGATCAAATCTTGGAAGCATTGACACACCAATTGGATGACCCTGGATTTGTGATTCTCAGCTTTTCCCTATTGCTTGCTACCTTAGGTCTTTTTGTCTTCATTCTAAATACCAATCTTATCCAGCCAATCAAGAAAATGGAGGCAATGGCGAAGGAAGTCAACAAAGGGAATCTTGCTGTTGAATCCGATGATTGGATGCGTGATGATGAAATCGGCGTTTTGGGTCGTGCCCTCAATGGGATGGTTGCCTCATTAAGGGCCATGACCAACAGATTGCAACAATCAACAGAACAGGTTTCTGAAACAAGCCAAAAACTCAGTGATATAACAAAAGAGGCAAATGAAAGCACTACTCAAATCACCAACACAATGCAACACATAACCCAAGGGGCGTCAGAACAAGTGCAAATGGTGAACAGGGTCATGTCCACCCTACTTTCATTTGAATCCACTGTCAACCAGATATTGAAAGATGTTTCAAAAACATTGGAAACCATCATAAAAATATCTCTCCAAACCAATGTTCTTGCCTTGAACGCAGGTGTTGAAGCCGCCCGTGCAGGTGAATATGGAAGGGGATTTGCCGTGGTTGCCAACAATATGCGTTCCCTTTCCGATAGGGTGAAGGAAGCCACTGAAGAAGTGGGTAACTTGTCTGAAAGTATTGGTGATAGGCTTCGAGAACTGATCAATAACCTCGAACAAGACCTGAACAATGTCCTCTCTGTCTCTGAAGAACAGGCAAGCTCTACAGAAGAGGTGACTGCCGCTGTGGAAGAAATAAGCTCACAGGTTCAGATGATTGATAATTCCATGTCTGATCTTGTTAAACTTATTCAACAATCATTTAGTGAAATCTCCGAAATCCAGACAAAATAATCGGTTGAAAAAGCTAGTTTTAAATGCATTCCCGTGAAATGTTGATCAACGGAGGAATCTGTATTTATCGAAAGGAACTTTGAAATTCATAAATTCGGTGGGACAACAACAGGAACTCAGAATGGTCTGAAAAGAATTTTTGAAATTGTCAGGGATGCAAGGACAATCCCAATCTTGGTCGTCTCCGCGGCGACTGGTGTCACAGACCTTCTGATATCCATTCTTGAAAATCTGCATGAGAACAAAATACCAAGATACATTGATGAAATCGTTAAGATGCATGACGAACTTAGCCCTAACCAACTAAGCAAAAACCAAAAATTCATGGAGCAAGTTCTTAGGTTACAACGAGTCCTATATGGAATCTGTTATACGGAAGAACTCTCAGAAACCCTTCATGACTTGGTTTTAAGCTTTGGTGAACGGCTGATCACTTTTGTCATAATGGATGTGTTGAAAGAACTAAATCGCCCAATCCATATTGTCTATCCTGAAGAAACATTGATCACAAACGGTCGGGCATCTCATGCCAGTATTGACCTTGTCTCCTCGGAACCATTGCTTGTCTCAAAATTAGAATCGATTTTTGCTCAGTCCAATAATCCAGTCATAATAATTCCCGGATTTTATGGAATCTCTCCCCAAGGGAAAATCAATCTGCTTGGAAGATCGGGCACCGACTATTCTGCTTCTGCTGTTGCATATCTGCTGAATTCAAAAAACCTGACAATATGGAAGGATGTACCCGGTTTTCTCAGTGCAGATCCAAGGGTTGTTCCCAATGCCCATAAAATTCCTGTGCTGAACTATGGGGAGGCATCAGAGCTATCCCATTTTGGTGCGAAGATTCTCCACCATCGTGCGGTGTTGCCTGCCAAACTGAAAAACATCCCCATTTACATCAGGAACATCTATAATCCCGATGAAACAACACTTATCACCTCTGATGGGATTATCGACAGGAACAAAATCATCAAAAGCATTTCTTATAAGAAAGGTCTTGCAATCCTGAAATTCTTTAATTCAATTGGAGCATCTGAAGCAGGCGTTATGGATGAAATCACCACCTCGCTAAATCGCCATGGGATTGACATAATCTCTGTTGCCACATCCCAGACATGCATTGCCTTTTTAGTGGATAAAAAAGGGGCGGAACAAAAGTTGGGAACTATAGAATCCGAGTGCAGTTCAATTGCCGAGGCAATGGCAGTTGAAAATGACATCGCATTGGTTGCATGTGTCGGGGAAGAATTGTCACATACCCCTGGTGTCGCATTCAAGGTTTTTGGTGCATTGGCTCGCAAGGGCATCAATGTGGACCTAATTTCTGCAGGTGCCTCAACATCTGCTCTCCACTTCACCGTAAAGGAAAAGGATTTGGACAATGCTGTTTTGGCCATTCATGATGATCTAATCAACGGACAATAGTGCTTTACCAAAAAACTATCACAGATTAATATTAAACAAAAGATTGTGATGCTTTAAAACCATACGAAGTTAATTGTTAA
>WAKA01000228.1 GCA_015523565.1 Candidatus Heimdallarchaeota archaeon
ATTTATAATGATCTAGCATCATAAAAATAACTTAATTATACAAATTGCATTATTTTCCTTATTAAACAAGTTAAAATTTTTCACCTATTGATTGCAATTCCTAAAGTTTCTTTAAAAGTTCAATTCTATTGAAAATATGCAATCAAATGATTTTGATAAGGCTTGGGAGAGAGTCAGCCATTTTCTCAAGCCTACACCACTGATTAGATCAGATTGGCTTTCAGATCTAACAGGTGGTAATGTATACCTAAAGCTGGAGTGTTTAAATCTAGGTCATTCGTTTAAAATCAGAGGAGCATTGAATTCTATTCTAAGTTTTCCAAAGATACCATCTAAAGTAATAACTGCAAGTGGAGGAAACCATGGATTAGGCGTGGCAATTGCAAGTAAGCTATTAGGTATCAAATGCAGGATTTATCTTCCTGAAAAAACTCCTGAAAGTCGAATCAGATTACTCGAGGAAATGAATGCAGAAGTTATCCTTTTTGGAGAAGCTTGGGATGAAAGCGACATGGAGGCAAGGAGGATAGCGAAGGAAACTAACATTCCATATATTCATGCATTTGCCCAAAAAGAAGTTTTTCTTGGTCAGGGAACAATAATAAGGGAATTGCAGCAACAAATTGCAAAGATTGATGCCCTTGTAGCTTCAGTTGGAGGAGGAGGTCTGATGTCAGGACTAATTACAACTGCAAAGTACCTTGATATGGATATTGATTTTTATTCTGTTGAGACAAAAGGGGCTGATTCATTTTACAGAAGTTTTAAAGCAGGAAGGATAATGGAACTTGACAAAATTGCCTCTATTGCCAATACGTTAGGTGCAAAGAAAACTACACCAGAAATATTTGAAATATTGAGAAATGGAATTTCAGAGGCATTTGTGGTTGATGATGCAAAAGCAGTCAGGGATTTGGAGGAATTTCTGAATATCGAGAAAATACTTATTGAGCCAGCAGCATCCTGTATCATTTCTGCATTGAAAGAACACAAGGATCTTTTCAGGAATAAAAATGTTGTCCTGATAATTTGTGGGTCAAACATTTCCTTGAATGACTTTCTTAAATGGAAAAAGCTGTTTCAGTGAGTAAGAAATGGACGTTTCAGTATTTACTTTTCGACTTCAGTTGCATAAAGGACATCGTCCTTATATTCAAGTTTTATCTGAAGCAAATCATCTTCTTTCATGAACACAACAGTATCGTTCCAGGTCTTCGGTTTGATCTTTTGTTGCTTGAAAACAACAAGACCCTCAAACTCATTTTCCAGATCCTGTAGGATTCCCTTGGCTGAAAATACTGTATAATTGTCCTCGACATATTCCTTGAGTTTTTTGACTTGGAAAAAGAAGGGTTTGGAATAATCAAGTTTTCCCAAATCAATTTCTTGTTTCATTTCCTTGGATTTATCTGATTTTTCTTCAAGGGGTTTCTTTTCAAGTGGTTCAAAAACAAATGGTTCCTCATCTGTTTCATCTTCAAAACTTTGAGTGATAGGTGTCTTTCTTGCTACTGTTTTGCCTGTTTTTTCTTTTATTTTCACCCTTTCCCTCAATTCTGCCTCCTGCTTTTCAAGGTCTGCCTTGCTTAGTTCGTCCTCAATTCCTACTTGATCCAGCAACCGTTTCCTTTCTGCCAACTGAGCAGGCAAGCCTGTTTCTTCATCAACTTCCATTCCTGAAAGGGTACTTTTGATATATTTTTGTTGGGCAGTTTTCCAGAGGTCTCCAATATTTGGATCGGATAGTTCTTCCAAAGGATACTTGACCCTAATAGTGTATTTTCCTGGAATTCGATATCCTGATCTTGTAATGCTGTCTGCCTGTCTTCTTGCAGTTCTTTGAGCTACAATGCCAACATGTGAGCCAAAAACCAGAAACCATCGTTGACCATTTTCATCAAGTACAAGCAATCCGTCAATCATTTCTCTTTCCAATGCATCTTCAATTTCAGGAACTGTTGGAAGTTTTACAATTTGTGAAAGGACTTTCTTTCGCTCATCTTGGACATATTCGTACTTTCTGTCTTCATGTGAATAAATAAAAAATTCCATGGTTTTCTCTGACATTACAATCTATATGGAACTAGATTTTATAGAGTTTATGGAGACTGGGCTCATTAAAATGAATCTTTCCATTCAGAAGTTGAAAAAACCTTGCCCGCGATAATGGTTTTCATGCATCTATTCTGATCAAACCTAGTAATGAATTCTTCAGGTGAGTTCCCTTTAAGGAGAATCAGGTTTGCAGGTGACCCTTCCTTCAATAACGGTCTTTCTTGACCAGTAATGCCAAGATATGAACCAGTTGTTGCAGCAGCCATTGCATTTCTTGGATTCATACGATACAAATAGACCGCAAGTCTTACGGCAGTTTGCATTGAAATGACAAGGTTATTTGGATTGAAATCTGTGCCCAATCCAATTTTCAAATCATTCACCTCTTTCCATCCAACTGGTCGATCATTCATGAAAAGCCCTATTGGCGCGGCAGGCATGAACATGGCAACAGTTCCGGAATTGCTTAATACTTGGAAGTCATTTCGTTTTGCTTGCAATAGATGATCAGCAGATAAGGCATTGAATTCTTTGGCGGCAATCCTCCCTATCCCGGTATATTCAAGTTCATCCGCATGAACCTTGACAGGAAGCCCTACATCTACTGAAGCTCTCAATATCTTTTTTGTCTCTTCAACAGTGAAAGCCCCCCTGTCACAAAAGACATCAGTAGATACTGCAAGTTTTTTCTGTTTTATTTCATCAAGTATTGAAATTACCTCATTAACATATTCCTCACGTGGTTTTTCTGGAGGCAAGGCATGAGCTCCACAATAAGTTGGGACAATAGTGACTTCATGCATCTCATTTGCTCGGTTCAGTATTTTGAGCAAACGGATTTCCTCATCCGCAGTCAATCCGTAACCGCTTTTGGCTTCAACTGTTGTTGTTCCATATTCCGCCATTTTATCAAGCCTATTCAAAACCAATTTCAAGAGTTCTTCGTCAGATGCGTCTCTGGTATGCTTGACAGTGGTGAGGATGCCTCCACCCTGTTCAAGTATCTCTGCATATGATGCTCCCTTGACTTTCAAGGGAAGCTCAAAAGACCTGTCTCCTGCAAAGATCAAATGTGTATGGCCGTCCGTAAACGGTAAGCTGGCAAAATGACCAAGAGCATTTATGCCTTCTCCATTCTTGATTTCCCCCGACTGTGAAGTGATTTCCATTATTTTATTATTTTCAATTTTTATGGTGAATAATCCTTGTACATACTGAATACCATTGAAATAACCAGAAAGATTGTAAATATCCATATATCGGAAATTAATTTCCATGTTTTGATTTTTAGGTTAATTAATTAAAAATTTGTGAGGTTATGCCTTGACTTTTCTTCTTCTCCTGACAATTGCGGCAATAGACAGGAAGACAAGACCAAGAACTAGAGATGATTGATCAAAGGGACTGCTTTTTGTTTCAGCTTGGCTTGATTCACCAGATGCACCTGTTGAGAACCATCTGCCAAAAATCTCGTCATAGGTTCCATCTTTAAGCATTGCATTCAAAATTTCATTGAGCTTCTCAAGAAGTCTTGTCTCACCTTTTCTGACACCGATGCCAAACTGTTCAACAGATCCGAAAGTTGTAACAACCTCACCATTTACTTGACCTGTTTTGACAGCATAAGCAACAACTGGGAAGTCACCAAGAATGACATCGATTTCACCAAGCTCCAGTTTTTGGTAAAGCAATGTAAAATCATCAAGTCTAAGGATGTTGTCCTCACTGGTTTTATTTGTGATATAGAAATCACTGGTAGTGCCTCTTTGAACACCAACAACAATATCGGTTCTGTTAAGGTCAGATTCTCCTTGGATGTTCTTTGGATTGCCTGCGGCTACCATTATTGCCTGTGAGGAATTGTAATATGGTCTTGTGAAGTCAATTTCTTTTGACCTGTCTTCTGTGATTGTCATAGCAGAAAGAATTATGTCAAATTCACCGTTTTTCAATTGTGGAATAATTGTATCCCAATTGACTGTTTTGATTTCTGCCGTGACATTTAGCCTGCTGGCGATTTCTTTGGCCAAATCCACATCAAATCCCACTGCCACTTGGCTGTCATTGAGAAATTCAAAGGGGGGATATGTGGTATCGGCACCAATTACTATTTTGCCTGCTGCAATTATATCATCCAGTTGATCCCCATAAACTGGATGGGAGTTAAAACTCATTGCAAGCATTGCAACAATTAGAATGATTGTTAATCTTTTCTTCATATTCAATTCACCACTTCATCAATGTGAAGCTAACCTCATTAAATTTCGAAAAATAAAACTTTTTGTGGAAAAAAAGGATCAAATCATAAAATCCTGTTCAAGAACTGACGAGTCCTCTGCGATTTTGGATTGGTCAGAATTTCCTCAGGTGTACCCTCTTCCAGAATTACACCATTGTCAACAAACAACACGCGGTCAGCCGCTTCTTTTGCAAATCCCATCTCATGGGTCACAACCATCATGGTCATGTGTTCCTTGGCAAGTTTTTCCATTATTTCAATAACCCCCCCTACAAGCTCTGGATCCAATGCAGATGTTGGTTCATCAAAAAGCATCAATTTCGGGTTCATGGCAAGAGCCCTTGCAATTCCAACACGTTGTGCCTGTCCACCAGATAACTGTGCAGGATATGAATCCGCCTTATCCGAAAGGTCCACCATTTCCAATGTTTCAAAAGCTATCTTTTCTGCCTCTTCAACAGAAAGTCCTTTCACCTTTGTCAATCCCAAAGTGATATTGTTCATGACCGTCAAATGGGTAAAGAGGTTGAAATTCTGAAAAACCATACCTATCTGGGTTCTCAGCTGGTTTATGTCATACGAGGGGTCCAACACATTCTGACCCTCAAAAAGGATTTTGCCTGATGTTGGTTCAACCAACCTATTGACACATCTAAGCAATGTTGATTTTCCAGATCCTGAAGCACCGATAATGACAACAACTTCCCCTTTCTTGACTTCCATGTTGATGTCTTTCAATGCAGGTTCCTCATTTGGACGGTACTGTTTCCTGAGATTAATGATTTTCAAGAGTGGATCAGTCATGTTAATCTTCTCCATGAATGCCAAGACCAGGTATTCTGTATTTTTTCTCCAATTTCTGAAGCAAGCGAGACAAGGAAAATGTCAATACAAAGTAAATTATTCCAATGGAAAACCACGTATCCAAAGTCCTGAATGTTTGTGCAGAAAGGGATCGACCCATAAAGGTCAAGTCTTTTACTGCAACTACACTGACTAGACTACTGTTAAGGATCAAGTTAATGAATTCGTTTGCAAGTGGAGGTGTAATAACCCTATACGCCTGAGGTAATATGACATATCGCATTGCTTGAGGATAAGTCAATCCAACAGCCCTTGCCGCTTCCATTTGTCCACGGGGAATGCTTGTTATTCCTGCCCTGATAATTTCAGCTTGATATGCACCTGTATTCAAACTAAGAACAATAACCACATCCCAGAATGAAGAGGGATTTGTCCAAGTTCCCAATACTATTGGCTGGTTAAAAATCTCAGAAACCAGCCGCGGGTATGCAAAACTCATGAAAAGAATTTGCACAAGCAGTGGTGTCGACCTGAATATTTCGATATAAACAATGCCTGGCCACCTGAGAATTGGATTTTTAGACAGTTTCATCAATGCGCCTATCAAGCCCAATATCAATCCAAAACCCATGGACAGAAGGCATATCTGGATGGTTATCATCAATCCGCTCAAGAGCCAACTGTTATATTCAACAAGAAAACCAAAGACATCTATCGCCATTAGTTGTCATTAATTTGATCGATATTTGTTCCTTTTCCATCAAAAAGGGACAATAGAATATGATTTGTCAAATTATCTCAAATAATTTCTCAAAGATTGTGTTTAGCCAAGAACTCTGTAATGACATCTTCCAAGTTGCCACCCTCCTTTTCCTTCAATGAATAACTAATCCTTGCTACCGGTTTATCAATCTTGATGATCTTGGTCAAATCAATTGGAGTTCCTATAATTACAGCTTCTGCATCAGAATTATTGATCGTTTCCTCCAGATCTTTCATCTGTTCCTTTCCATATCCCATTGCAGGCAGAATTCCTGATCCTTTAAGGTGTGTATATTTTTCATAAGTATCCGCAATGCTCCTGACTGCAAACTTTTCAGGATTCATGATGATTTCGCATCCAAGCTTATGGGCGGCAATTGTTCCTGCACCAGTGGTCACCTCTCCATGTGTAACAGTAGGTCCATCCTCAATCACAAGGACCTTTTTACCCTTGACCTCGTCAGGATTGTCAATATGAACTTCACTGTCTGCTATAATGACCTGTGCATTTGGATTCCATTTCTTGATGTTTTCCTTAAGTTGCTCTATATTTTCTTTGGGTGCTGAATCCGCCTTGTTGATGATAATAATGTCACCTCTGATAAGATTGACCTGACCAGGATAATATCTCAATTCATGACCAACCCTATGAGGATCTGTAACAACAATTTCCAAGTCTGGCTCAAAGAATGGGAAGTCATTATTTCCCCCGTCCCAAAGGATTATCTCAACTTCCTTTTCAGCGGCTTCAAGAATATCCTTGTAATCCACACCTGCAAAAACAATGTTTCCAGATTTTATATGGTGCTCGTATTCCTCCATTTCCTCAATGGTACAGTTTTGTTCAATCATGTCCTCATATGTGGCAAATCTTTGCACCCTCATCTTCACAAGGTCACCGTATGGCATAGGATGACGAACAGCCGCAACCTTTTTGCCTTTGCTCTTCAAGATTTCAGATATTCTTCTGGTCGTCTGGGATTTTCCGCATCCTGTTCTTACAGCACAGACTGAGATGACAGGCTTTTTGGACTTGAGCATGGTTTGTTTTGGACCTAAAAGCATGAAGTCTGCACCTGCCGCATTAGCCCTTGCCGATTGGGTCATGACGTACTCATAAGAAAGGTCAGAATAAGCCAATACAACAAGGTCAATCTCAAGTTCCTTGATCAGCTTTTCAAGGTCTTTTGCAGAATAAATCGGGATCCCATCTGGATATCTTGGCCCCGCCAGTTCTGCGGGGTATTTCTTGTCATCAATCCCAGGAATTTGTTCCGCGGTAAATGCTTTAACATTATATAGGTCTGCGTTTTCACCATCTCTAAAGACCATATTGAAATTATGGAAGTCCCTACCAGCGGCCCCCATGATTAAAACGTTAATTTTCTCCATGTTTACGGATTTTACGTGCACCTATAAGAAATGATCTCTAGTGGTCAAAATTGAAGCAATAAAAATTAATGTATTTCTTTGGCATTTCAACGGTTCTTTCATACATTTGCGAATTACGTACAGGATCTGGTACGTTTCCCTTCCGAAATTCGAAAGAAAATCCGATTGTCGGGTCGAAGTGTTTAGCATTAGTACAGTTTTTTCAAAAAATATCGGATTAATGTTTAATTTAAGCAAAAATTCATGTCAAATTTACAACCATTTATAAAGGTTAATGCTCCCATTATAATTATGAGCGCAGTAGCCCCTCCCCTAGTAACAAAAACCGAAACCAAGCCTGTAGACTTCCCTGGTCTTTTTGAAATATTCTGTGAAAACAAATTCGGCCATTGGGACCTTTACAAGAAAAGCAATGAGTTTAACAAGATCATGTCACAAAAAGACAAGTTCGGCAATCTGATTTTCCACGATCTTGTCGATTTTGTTTCCAAAGTTGAAGGAATTCCTGTCAAGGACATATTGAAACAATTCAGTGATTTCGTCAACACCTATTACTGAGATTATAGTAATTTTACATACCACAAGGATAAGGCAAAATATACATTTTAGAACAAAATACCGATTTTCCATACAATGATGTGATCTTTATCTTAGTTATTAAATATAAAATTGTTCAATTGTAAACCGATGACGACTCAAATAGAAACCATCCAATTCAAGACTGATGTAAAAAGAGTGTTGGACATTATTATCCGTTCACTTTACCAACACAAGGAAGTATTCCTAAGGGAATTGATCTCCAATGCTTCTGATGCTTTAAGTAAAGTCAAGATCAAGACATTGACTAATGAGGAAGTTTATCAGAAAAATATAGAACTTAAAATCGAATTGATTCCCAATTCCAATGACAAGACCCTTATCATCAAGGATACTGGCATTGGAATGACAAAAGAAGAGTTGATTGAAAATTTAGGGACCATTGCGAAATCAGGTACCCTAGAATTTTTGGAGAAAATTGAAAAACTTGAAGATAAGGCGGAATTAATTGGACAATTCGGAGTAGGATTTTATTCCGCTTTTCTTGTCGCAGACAAGGTAACTGTAAGAACGAGATCATATTTGCCAGATGCACAGGCTTGGGAATGGGAATCCGACGGTGTTGAAAATTTCTCAATGCATCAAATTGATAAGGAGGATCGAGGAACAGAAGTCATTCTCCATCTAAAAGAAGGTGAAGATGAATTCTTGAGACCGTACAAGTTAAGGGAACTTGTCAAGAAATATTCTGATTTCGTTTCTTTCCCGATTTATTTGATTGAAGAAGAGGAGGAAAAGGAAGAAAAGGAGGAAAAAGAAGAGAAAGAAGGGGAAGAACAAGAGGAAAAAGACAAAGAAGAGAAAAAACCAGAAATTTTGAATTCTATGGAAGCAATTTGGAGAAAGGATCCAAAAGAGGTCTCTGATGAACAGTACCTTGAGTTCTATAGGCAAATATCTGGAAAGTGGGACGAACCTTTCGTCAAAGTGCATCTTCGAGTGGAATCCCCACTTGAATTCTTTTCCATCCTTTATGTTCCTGCCACAAAAACCTCAACTGTTTTTATTCCTGAAGCAGAATGGGGATTGAAACTTTACAGCAAGAAGATTCTGATACAAGAGCATAATAAAGATCTTTTACCAGAATATCTCCGATTTATTGTTGGTGTAGTAGACAGCGAGGACTTGCCCCTGAATGTGTCAAGAGAAGTTGTTCAAAGTGGCAGAATACTTCGAAACATAAAGAATTATCTTGAAAAGAAATTGATAGAGGAATTTGAAAAACTGGCAAAGGAAGACAAAGAAAAATACATGATGTTTTATCGAGAGTACAGTGCCCTCCTGAAAGAAGGTATTGCACAACAATCAAAATATAAAGACAAACTTATACAACTTCTGAGATTTTATTCCACTGATGACAGCGTAGACGGTCGAACTGGTGGAGTTAGTTTGGATGACTACTTGATCAGGATGAAACCGAAGCAAGAGGAAATTTATTATTTGCTTGGAAACGAAATCGATGTGATCAGGAACAGTCCCCATCTTGAATATTACAAGAAAGAGGGTTATGAAGTTCTTCTTTTGCCAGAACCAATTGATAATTTCCTCATGATGCACTTACGAGAATATGAAGGAAAGAAATTTGTGAATATTGATAGGGAAGAGGAAATTTCAGAAGAAAAGGGTGATGAAGAAAAAGAAAAGGAAAAAGGTGAGGCAAAGGGGGCACATGAGGAATTGATACAGAAATTCAAGGATGTGCTTGGTGATAGGGTCAAGGATGTCAAAACCTCAGAAAGACTTGTCACCTCTCCGGCAAGATTGGTCACTCCGAAAGAAGGCCTGGATTCTGGACTGCAAAGGGCATTTCATCTGATGCAGGGACCAATGGCAAACAAATCAACTGATGAATTGTTTAAAGATCGTATCTTGCAAATCAACCCTAAAAACGAAATTATCAAGAAACTAGAATCAAATCTAGAAGATGAAAAGGTTCCCTATCTAATCAAACAGATTTATTTTGATGCAATCATGGCTGAGGGAGAAGTCCCAGAGTTAAAAGAATTAGTTGAAAACATCGAGGGCATTCTAGAAAGAATTTGAATTGAAATTCAAAAAAGACCAAATAATTAAACGTTGTTCACTTAAAATTGTCATAAAAACAAATTCCGAGAATTTTAAAGATATTTTCCTTCAAATTTGAAATTACAATTTTATCGTTAAGCAGGATATAGTTTGAGCTATAATGGATTACCTTTTTAACAGAGAATTGACTTTTAGTTTAGTGCCTGAGGAATTTGCCTGGTTTAGCATACAAACAGAT
>WAKA01000229.1 GCA_015523565.1 Candidatus Heimdallarchaeota archaeon
ACATTAAATATTATAACAGAAATAAACGTTAATTCATATGGTTTCTATATTCATAATGAATTAAGAAGGAGACATTGCAGGAATGAAGAGAAGAAGAGCTGAGCATTTGTATAGATGGTGGGTTCATTGTTCACGTATGTTTCGAAGTTTGGGTAATATGTGGCGTTGGGTGATTGAAACAGTTCCAAATCTTCAACAGGGTATATGAGATCTCTTGACTCAAGTTCTGCGATGTTTGCAGGTCCCAATGACAATGCCCCAATTATTTCTTTTCCAAGGACATATGCCATTTGATGGTGGTGGGTATGGGGATAGTTTACGCCATATCCTGTCACAAATGAGTAATCCCAAGGATTTGCACCGAAGACATAATCCATTGAATTGACAAACAATTTGGAAAAATCATACTCTGAGTCCTGAAACAAGTTCAAATCCATTAGAAGGGCAGTTGCAACTGAAATGTAGTTGGTTGAAGGGACAGAACTCCAGAAATAATAGTCAAAAGGGTAGTTGAATGCGTCATTTTGGCTCATTTTGTAATTCCATGTCAATGTCCAGAAAATGTTTTCAAATACGGTCTTCTTTTGTTCATTGTCTTGGAGTTCTTTTGCAATGAAATAGTCCCCGAAGAGGATTGCATAGGACATCCAATCTGTTCTTATTCCTGAACTAGTCTCATTCCAGTAGAGTTCATTCCACCCCATTGCTTCCGTAAGATATTCATTGGTACCAGTCATTTGATACAGGAGGATTGCGGCAAGGGTCAATTCGTCATTAGCAGTATGTTCGACATAGAAGTCGAGTGCATTTTGGACACGTGTGTTGTTTTTGGCGAAATTGTAGAGGTCAATTGCTGTTTTCATGTTGTCAAGTCCAGTTGACACATTTGAGATCTGTGCCATGGAATAGACGGCAGAGAGCAATGCGGCGATGTTACCGCCATATCCGGTTTCAGTCATCATGATTGGACGGTTTTTCAATTTATCGTCTTGAGGCATTCTAGTTCCTTGGTAATGGTCAGTCTCATTTCCGACCATCACGACTATTTGGTCATCATCAAATGTTTTTGAAAGCCAAAGCATTCCCCAAGACAGGATTTGAGAATAGGTGTTTCCGATGGGGTCAGAAAAGACCTTGCCATGTGGGGAATTGAGGAAAGTCTGGAATTCATTCCCGTCAAGGAGAACTTGGGGTATCAATAGCCAAAACATTGTTTCTGCTGTTGTTTTTGTGAATTTCAGGTAATCCCCTGCATCATAAAACCCACCTGACATATTTCTGTAGTTTCCTGCATCTTTGCCGTTTGCGACAATGCCATCGTCAAGATGTGCCGCCTTATGCCATCCGTCAACTGCCTTTCCCGCTTGGTTTATCCAGATGAAATTCAATGCATCGGCAGATATGTTGAGTAGAATTGAGTCGTTGCCTATCTTGAATTCATGGGAATTGATTGAGTCATATTCAAAGTGGTATGTTCCCCTTTCCTTGACATCCGAGAAATCGACAGCATATATGTTATTGAACCCATATCCCGTTTTGGGGTTTGAAAGTTTGTATTCTGAGATTTTCATTCCCTCACGATAAAGAAGGAGAGGTTTATCCGATAAGTCTAGATTGGACATGACATAAGCAAATTTCCGTTGATTCTCATGGTATCCGATCTGGTTAATGCGGATATACGGGTAATTTTTTGTACCCTTCTGGTATTTTGTGGGATTATGGAATGGGATGAAGACGAACGCCAATGAAAAGAGCATAACTGCCAACAATAGGGCTATTGTGAATTTTTTCTTGTTCATCCATGATAAATTAGGAACAAAAGGATAAGAGGTTTCATGTAATTTTCGTGAACAAATTGAACACAACCTTCCCTTGTTTCAGCAAAACATAGTGGGAGATGTCAATACTTTTTCCATGATAGCTGATTGTCTTTTCGATCAATTTTTATTAATTCGCCATTGGACAATGTGTTCCAATTTTCCAAGCCAGTCAATTTCATTTGTTCGGAAGATATCACAATAGTGTCGTCATTGGATGCGTAATGCATGGTCAAGTATTTCGGAGTTTTTGTGTAATTTGCGGATGCATAGGCGACAAACGGATTTTCGAGAACCAAGAAATAATTTGCGGTTGAGCCCATTGGAATGTTCTCTATTGCATTTTTCAGGGCCTTGATATCATCGTCCCTATGCATTTCAAGTCTGCCAACCAAATAATAAAGTAGTCTTTCGCTGTCTGAGTTAGTCAAGATCTCTTCGGCATAATTGACAAGACCCATAGTCTCATATTCCTGGATTGTCCCGTTATGGACAAAGGCGACTTGCCCAAGACGTGTGCTTCTCACGAATGGATGGATATATTCTACCCTAATGGGAAGTTTGGGGGAGGCTTTTCTTGTATGGATCATGAAAAAGGGGGAGTCAGCGGCGTGGCTGAAGACCTTGTCCAATTCATCCATATCTTCCTCATACAATGGGATTAGGCTTCTGTAGAACCTGAGATGACCGAAGGAGTTAAGCCAAGTGCATCCCCATCCGTCCCCATGCCTGAATTCTCCCTGCCTGCCTTCATTATGCTCATGAATGACTGTCTGATCAGCAGAGCTTTTTCGCATGTATTCAACGATTTGATTGATGAAAGACCTTCCAAGTCTCTTTGAGGAAACAGCCATTGCCATTCGACACATATTATATATTATGATGTGGAAATAAATAAACCCTTGTTGAGAATCCAGATCATTTTTCATAAAATTTTGTGCAATTCAATGGGAAATGTGGAAAGAATCAGCTAATCAGCAAAATTTTCCGCAAATGCAATGATATCCTCTTTATTCCAATCTTCAAACAGGTTCTCTTCCTTGAGGATACCAGTCACATAGCTTTCTCCTGCATAGCCATTGAAAACTGCCGTGATGAAATAGCCTGTGTCTGGAACAATTGGACCTACTAAAAGATAAAGTATTCCAGCGACAATTCCAAAGAATACGGCAATAAGCCATTTGTCAAGGTAAGACTGCCGAATTTCCTTCCGTTTCTTTTTGACATAGCTTCTTAGGAACTTTCGTCTGTTTTTCACTGTTTTCAGTTTCGGCAAGGTTTCTTTCATTTGTTCTTTCAAATCGTCAAGCAGTTTGTTGGTTCCTTTGAGTTCTTCTTTGATAGTAGAAACCCAGAACTGGATTAATGATCCAAAAAGGCTTGCCAATATGGCAAATATTGCAAATCCGACATCAACCTCTACCATGATCATCACACCTCTATGGCATCAAGAGTCATCTTGCTTTTCCTTGATTCTTCAAGAATTGACCTAATTTGAGCAGTCAGGAGATCTGCGGAATATCCAGTCACCAATGCCTTGAAGAGGAAAGCACGGAATGTGGCAAGATTGCTGATTGGATTGACGATGAATGGAATTGCAATTCCAGCCAATGATACAACAATCAGACTGAATAACGATCCTTCAAGTTTCAGGAGTTGTTTGAAAGGGTTCAATAGATAGTCCATGTCACCTTTGAAAATGTCAGTGAAGCCAGAACCGAAGAAAATGTCTAAAACAGGCATGCCTTCTTCCTTGTTTTGGATATTTGAAATAGTCCATTTCAAGACAAGACCAAAATAGCAAGCAACAAGGGAGACGTTTCTTTCCAAAAGCCCTACATTTGAAAACAAGACTTTTCCAAACAAAACAATATCGATATAGATAACCATAATATTATTCCATCTTTTTTTTACTTAACTTTTTTGCGTACCATTATCTCCACAGCAATTTATTATTGAACGATGAGTTCACCTCATATAATTTTAGAATGCAAAAAATCGTTTCTTCTTCGCGAACAATACTTTATATAGCAAATCCGATTTTTTTTACTAAATGAGATTCATGCAGCACACATCAGGAACAGACACAAAATATATTTTGAAGCCTGAAATAAGAGATGACCGTTTTTTTTACATTATCTTGGGATTTCCAGTGTTCATGGGAATATTTGGACTGTTGCTGTCATTGACTCAAGAAGCAGAACCACAGGAAATCTATATTCTGATGGGTATTTTAATCACTGTGCCGATAATCATTGGCTATTTCAAATTAAGGAAAAAAGTATTGGTTGTCAACTTCAATGGTTTTCATTATAAGGGACAACATATGCCCTCTTTGGCTGGAATTCGCATAACGCATCATTTCAAGATAACAAGGCAGAGCAAGACATTAATTGGATCAGAGACGACAAAGGAGGAAACAACAGGTCAAGACCAGTGGAGCTTGATACTTGAAGGTTCAGAAGGAAGTGAAATACGGGTGGTTGACAGATATGCATCCCCGCAATTGGGGGGAATTTTGGAGATGGCACAGGCATTGGGAAAGCGTTTCCATGTTCCTTTAATTGACGAGACAGGGGTAAGTAGGAAAGTAACAGATTATGCAGGGCTTGAATCAAAGGAAAGAGTATCATGGGAGAGTTTGACGGAAAAATTCAATCAATTACAATCTCGGATGGATGAATATAGTAGCATGGCAATTCTTTTTGAAATGAATGAATCTGATTTCAAAATAATTGAAAAGAAAGCAAGTGGAAGACTCTATACCAAGGACCCAAAATCAAAAGAATTGAAAGAAATTTCGACATCACATGCTGTTATGGGATATTTGTTCCCTGCCCTTATCGTTGTTGGATTCGGGTCATTGATGATTTACATTACAGCCACGAACATATTTATATCCTCTGAAGAGCCATTTTTAGCTGAAATAATTGGCGGCACAGTTTTTCTGTTGTTTGGATTGTTTTGGATACTGTTGGGAGTTTGGTTCATTAATGTTTCAAAGTTCGAAAGAACTATAATTTTCGACCCGACATTTACATCAGTTCACTACAAAGGGGTTCTTTTCAGCTATACGTTTCCAGTCATTAGGAATGACACGGTACAAATGGTATCTGTTGTGAAAAAAGGGAAATACTACCATCCGCATATCAGTGGAGGGAGACGTTCAATAACAATAAATTATCCCTTCAAGGAAAGGTATGTAGCCAAGAAAATTGAATACTGGTTGAGGGAGTTTTATGATCTATAAATTTTGGTCAAAAAGTGTTAGGTAACCAAAAGGATTTTTAGTACTATCGAATATAGTAGTTAATGACGGATGAATTTGTCATTGAAACGGAAAATTTGGTGAAGCACTACCTTAAGGGGAAAGTAAAGGCAGTCAGGGGGATAAACCTTAAGGTAAAGCGAGGAGAGATCTATGCATTCATCGGAGCCAATGGAAGCGGAAAATCCACAACAATAGACATTATCAGTGGAGTCTTGAGACCGACATCAGGGAAGGTGAAAGTGCTTGGACTTGAAATGCCGAAAGAAAGAAGAAAGCTTTCTTCGCATATTGGGATTGCACCACAAGAATACTCAATTTACCAAGATCTCAGTGTTTGGGAGAATATTGAGTTCTTTGGAAAATTATATGGCCTGTCAAAATCAGAAATGGAGGAAAGGGGAGAAGAACTCCTCAGGATTCTCAAATTGGATGAAAAGCGGGACACAATTGGTGAGCAACTATCGGGAGGCATGAAGAGGCGAGTAAGCATAGCTTGTGCACTTATTCATGATCCAGAGCTTATCCTTTTTGATGAGGCAACTGTTGGAGTGGATCCGATTTTAAGGGCCTATTTTTGGGACTTTTTCAAGCGATTAAGGGATTCAGGCAAGACAATTCTTGTGACAAGCCATGTCATGGATGAGGCTGAAAAAGCGGACAGGATAGGGTTGATGAGAGAGGGTCTGTTGATTGAGGAGGGGACACCTCATGAGCTTTTGGAAAAACATGGGGTGAAAAATATAGAGGAACTGTTCATCAAACTAAGTGGAGGTAACAATAATGGAAATTAAATATAAAAAATTTGCATTTTATCGCGTTATTGCATTATCCAGGCGGGTTATCAAGCAATTTCGAAGAGATCACCGAACCGTGGTAATGCTCATCGTGTTTCCGATTTTGTTTATGTTGATTTTTGGGATTGTCCTTTCAGGCGACATAAACAATGTGCCAATTGTATTGGACAATAGGGACAATGGATTCCGTATACCGCTTACTAACCAGACAATAAATCTTGGAGACAAAATTTACGAAGATATGGACGTCAGTGAAAAAGTGAATATTGTCGGGTCAGATTACAACGAAGGAGTTGACAAGGTGGAAAACGCAGAGATAGAGGCTTCAATCTTGATTCCTGAAAATTTCACAGAAGAATTGAGACTGACAGGGAATGCAACTATCAAGGTTTATTTTGATGGAACCAAGCCCCAATTGAAAGCCGCAGTATACAAAGCCTTGTCAGATGCATTGAAAGGTCTTTCAAAGGGAGGCATTGAATTTGAGGAGCATCCCGCCTATGGTGTTGGGGAACTTTCTGGATTGGATGTATCAATTCCTGCCGTAATGGGATACATTCTGACTTTTCTAATCTTGCTCTTGTCCGTTTTGACTGCAATAAGGGAAGATGTCAACCACACCAAGAGGAGACTTTTCACAACCCCCATTACTCCAATTGAAAGGGTATTGGGATATGTCTTGGCATTGACAATCCTTGCCTTCATTGAAACCGCGATAGTGTTGGCAATTTCAATTTTTGTTTTTGGTGCAACCATTCATGGAAGTCTTATGCTTCTATTTGTTGCAGGATTCATTTATGGTCTTGCACACATTTTCTTGGCATTCCTCCTGTCAAATTTTGCGAAAAATGAGTTTCAGGCAGTTCAGATGGCGATTCTGATTGCCATACCCTCATTGGCATTGTCCGGGATGATTGTTCCCACCTCAACTTTTCCGCCATCAATAGAAATAATTTCTAGGTTCATTCCCTTGACATACGGCATCCGAATATTTGAAGGGATAATGTTGAGAGGCTGGGGCATAGACAAGTTGTGGTATGAATTCTCCATCATTACTGGTCTTGCATTGGTTTTCTTTGTCATTGCCCTGCTCACCTCGTCAGACATCAGCAAGGATTGAAAAAAATGAATAGGGAAGACGCCGTAAAAACCTTGATTGATTTGGGGTTGGGTAAAGGGGAAGCAAAGACATATGTGACTCTTGTCTTGTCTGGAAGGGCAGAAGCTTCCCCTTTAGCAAATTTGGCAGGAGTTCCCCAACCAAAAATCTATGAGTACCTAAAGAATCTCATAAACAAGGGATTTGTAAAGCAATATGCCACAAGCGGGAGAGCGAAGCTATACGAGGCAATTTCCCCTAAAATTGTAGTTTCCATATTGCAAAACAAAATCGAGGAGAAGTCTAAAGAGACCATTGAATTTTTTGAGAACAGCAAACAAAGCATAAATTTGAAGGAACCTGCATTGGATGTAAGTGTGGGAAGGAAGAATGTCATGATCCGATTGGAAGACATGATTGCAAATGCAAAGCGGAATGTCTTTTTCATACCTTCATTCAACTACAGAAAAGAGATACTCATGTTTGCCAAAAAATACAATCAAATTGATTATTATTCCATTAAAATTTCAAATGAGTTAATGAACAAGCTATTGAATATTTTTGAAATCAAATCAGAGTATCTTTCCTCTTTGAAGACATTATATCCATTATTCATAAGCACAGATGTCGATTTTGATCGGAAAACCTGTTATCAAACAGCAATTCTTGCACCTCAAACCCATATTGAAGATTCATTCATGATAGTTTTCCACGATTCATTCATTCCCCTTTTTCAATTCAATGTGATCATGGGAATTTTGAGTTTGACAGATGAAATAAAAATTGAGAAGCTGGAAATCAATTGAACTATTTCATTTTAGAATTGGCTTTTTATTTTAGAATTGATTATTTCTTTTTGGAATTGGCTATTTCTTTTTAGATTTCTTAGATTTCTTCTTCCCACTTGATTGGGGCGGAGAACTCTTCTTCTTTCTTTTCAACAGTTTATTGAGTCTGGGCATTTTACCCTGTTTGTACCTTACCACCAACCCAAGAGCAACAAATGCCCCAATAATGGAGGCAAAAATGGGGAGGTTATTTGAAACAGCGGGTTCTTGAATGACACTTCCAAGTTTTTCCTTGATATTGACTGTAGTGGTGGTGGTTTTGGGAGGAAGAACAGTTACCAATACGTCAAAAGACAATGATTGATGCAAGGGATCGTCAGCGACAACAATAATCTTATGTGAACCAATACTAAGATCCGTTATATTCACTTGAATTTCTTCATTGACTTTCCATGTTCCTGCAACTGTTGGGACTCCATCAATGGAAACAGTATAGTTACCACTATCCAATCCGTGTATCAAGAAATTAAATGATTCAACATCACCCTTGTAGAATGTTATGTCCTCATCCCCATAGACAAGGAAGAGGTCTACAGGTTCAACAATTTGTATGAAAATTGTTTGGCGGTTTTCATTTCCCCCAATATCCCGTATTATTATTGTGAAATTCCATGTGCCGATTGTCGTTGTTGACAGAGAATAAATAATCGATTCATTGGCATTCCAATGTCCAAAATCAATTTCGGTGCCATTTCTTAGAATGGAATATGTATCAGGATTTTCATCTGAAGCTCGCCACTCTAATGAATAGTCCGCATCTTTTGCAACAATTGTTGATTTTTCTGTTTGAATGAAGACGGGGGGTTTAGTTTCTTTTATCTCAATAATTACAATATCAGAAGTGTTGAAACCGGAAGCTTCCGTGAAAACGATTTCAAGCAGATGAACACCCATAGAGATATTAGTAATAGTATAGGTTATTTCTTCCCCAGAAATCCAAGTACCGTTTTGAACCAAATCACCGTCTAGATAGATTGCATATGAATCTGTACTGTTGACGGGGTTTGTGATTGCAGTCCATGTGATATTGACAGGTTGATTTTTAACATCTATAATTTGGTCGTTGGGGGCAATGAGAGAGATCAAATTTGATTCTAGACCGTTAACCGTATTGTTAATCAGAGTAAGTGTTGAAATTGCATCTTTTGTCATCCAAATGTCGGTGCTGTACAGGATATTGTTAAATAATGTTGTGTTTTGTGAGTTCACAATTACAAAGCCATAACCTTTATCGTCAAGCACTACACTAGATAATTTTGAAGATGTGATATCGTTTACTTCTTTAGAGTTTTTCGTGTTTTGGATATAATTTAACTGAGAATTGGAAACCATTGAATTGTTCGTTGCATCAATATAAACACCCACGGATTCAGCCAATTCGGATGTAATTGAAACAATTTGACTATTGTTTAGCAAGAAATCGGATGAATTAGATATTTTTATGGCATATACAGGTTGTGTGCTAGATATAACTGATTGAATGAAAGAATTGTTCAATTTAATTCCTCGACTATTTTGGATTGAAAAACCAAGGGAAGGAAACGATGAAGAATATGAAGAAATTGTAAGTAAAGCAATCAAATTAAAATCCACATCTTCAACCTCATTTAAAGTAATTAGTTCCAGTTTGGCAGTTGCCACATTAGCATAAGATGTGATTGAATCAATGGTGGCATTGCTTACAGATGTTAGAGAAATAAAATTCAAGGAACTTGAGATTCCAAAAAAATAATTAAAGTTAGTTAACATAATTCCAGAAGAATTGGTGACCACAACACCATTAAAAACACCCGTTGTTGCAAATATCGTATTCATGTCATCAATGTTAATATTAACTCCATTACTTATTAAGAAAAGATGTAATCCATATGGAAAAGGAATTAAATTTTCCAAATTGATAGTTTCGACTTTTATCGATGATGAGTTCAAAATTCTGAACAGATTAAAGTCAGTTTTTCCTGATGGGTCAAGGATATTTGTCAAAACACTATTTTTCTTTGCTTCAACACTTGTGATATTTAATTGGCTTGAATTTTGAATCAGGAATCCATCGAAACCTCCTTCGTAATAATTTAGATTATTTAAAACAATGGAATCAAAGGTTAAAGTCGAGGTGTTGATTAATTCAAAGATCGAATATCCATTTGCGGTTATTCCATTCAATGAAAAAGACTGCATATTGACATTTTCGGAACCAACAATGGACATACCTTCAAATTCGCCAGATACGGTAAATGAAGAGATGGTTTTTACATTCTGGATGTCAAGGTTTGTAACATTGGAAACAGAAAATACCCTAGTGGATATGAGACCCTCATTTTTGTTGAAATCAATATTGCTGACAGTAACATTGATTGAATCATACAGTTCAATTGCTGTAAAGTTTTCCTCTGTTGAATAGCCTGTAAATGTTATGCCTTTTATTAGAACATTGGATGAACGAACAACCTGTATACCATAAGAGTGGGTTTGATTGCCAAGCGTTGAGGAGGACACAGTGACATTATCAGCACCAATGATCTTGATTCCAAGTAAGTCATCAACAAAATCCAATCCTGTAACAGTCACATTTGATGATGAAATAGTCATGAGAGTGGCATTTACAGATGTGATACCAATATTTTTCAATTGGTTTTTCACCTTCTTCAACTGGAAGTTATTTCCATCAACTAGGGAAATTTCAAGGACACCATCCGAAAGGTATCGATATGAATAGTCCGATGAATCTATTTGGAATGAGCCCTGTTTTGCAATTTTTTCTTCAGGGACTGGATTGATTTGCAAGACCATCTGATGATCTGCATTTTGTTGATTGGAATGGACAAATAAAGATCCACCAAAGCTTCCAAAAAGAAGCGTTATTATCAAGTAAATATGCCATTTCATTTCTTGTTCCTCCTTCTTCTTGTTTTCTTGGCAATTTTCTTAGGCACCCCTTTTTTGACCAATACCCAGAAAAGCACGCCTCCTGCCAATACGCCTCCTCCAATGAAATAATATTTAACAGGAAGCCCAAGAATATTGGTAGAGTTGACTGTAAACACTGAAATTAGCCGAAATTGGACATTTTTCATTTCTTGGTCTGAGGTTGGATACCTATAACTCTTGGCAAATGCATAAACCTCGACAATATAAGTGGTATCATTTTCAAAGGTTATTGTGTTGCTTTGCCAAGTCTCAACACCAAATTTGACATCGAATTTCTTGGAAAGTGTAATGTTTTCAGACCATGTATTATTGGCAAAGAAAGTACTGTTCAATAATGCATTGCTATTATTATAAATCTTGTATCTGAAATATGCGTGATCCAATGGGACAGAAGATTCAACTGTAACTTTCAGCTTGTTTTCTGAATAGATATGACCATGTTCAGGAGAGGTGATTTTTACAGGAGACCTTATCTGCTGAAATGCTCCCAAAAATTCATCTTCTGTGGTAAAGACCAATGGGTCAGTTCCCACAAACAGTTCAAGGGAATCAGAATAACCGTCGAAATCGGTATCTTCAGCATAAGGGAGTGTCCCGTACTTCAAGATCTCGTCAGAATCAATCAACCCGTCAAAATCAGAATCAGGGTTCCGGTAATCCAAAAATCCGCCATGAGTATCAGAAATACTGTTGTAGGTATAAAACTCATCACCATCAGAAATTCCATCGCTGTCATAATCCCTTTCATATCCATCCTTAATGCCATTGTTATTGACGTCTGGATTGTAGGGGTTATAGAGACCGTTTCCGTCTTTTCCAAAAACTTCCAAGCCGTCTGGCCAACCATCGCCATCGCTATCTGGATTTGTTGCAGATGTTGCATATTTTGGTTTGTTGATCTCATTAAGTCCAAGATCATTTGTGGAATTTGTGGCGGCAGTTACTTCATCATTGTCATTGATTCCATCACCGTCAGTATCTGCCTTGATTGGGGATGTAAGATAGACAAACAATTCATTATAATCACTGAGTCCATCTCCATCAGAATCAGTTGAGTTGGGGTTCAATGAATTACTAATTTCGAAATTATCAAGAAGTCCGTCACCGTCAGTATCATCAGAAACAGGGGAGCTTCCATAGGGGAAATAGACATTGATTGAGATATATGGATAGATAAGGGAACGGCTGACATTTACCGACATTTCCTCTCCATCAAGATATCCGTCACCGTCAATATCTTTTTTCAAGGGGTCCAATGGGATATTCTTAAATCCAGGAATGTCTCCTTGTGCAATATAAACTTCCCATGAGTCCAGTATTCCATCCTTGTCAGTATCCTGTGAATTAGGGTCTGTTCCAAATTCAATTTCCATCTTGTCGGTCCAAAGGAATGTAGGCATTCCATTTTCATCAGGATAAAGAATGGAGTCAAAGTCAGAGTCGATGTTATTTGGATCAGTATAATAAACAAGGATTTCTGGACCGTCCTTGATGCCGTCCCCGTCACTGTCTGCGGATGTTGGATCAGTTTCATATTCGAATATTTCTGCCTTGTCTGACAAATTATCATTGTCACTGTCTTCATCCACAGGATTTGTGTTATATACAAATATCTCATCAGAATCAGAGATGCCGTCTGCATCAGAATCAGCAGAATGTGGATTTGAATGTGAAATGAACAATTCCCATCCGTCAGTGACACCGTCGAAATCAGTGTCTGGTTGTTGTGGAGAAGTGTGATAGATATAAACCTCATCCCCGTCAAGAACAAGATCACCGTCTGTATCTGGATTGTTTGGATCAGTTCCCAAGGTGAATTCCAGACCATCAGGCAAAGAATCACCGTCAGTGTCAGGGGACAATGGGTTTGTTGTGGAATTCCTGTCAGGATTCAATGTCCCTTCCAATCCATCCAATAAGCCATCACCATCAGAGTCACCAAGCAATGGATTGGTTGCAGGATTTAGAGTCAATTCATATCCGTCTGAATTCAAGAATCTCCCAGGAATGGCTTGTCTATTGCTACCAACACCAGTGTCACCATCACTATCAGGATTGGTTGGGTTTGTATAGAATGTCTTGGTGACAAGTTCACCCTCTTCAATTGTTTGAACAGTAATTCCACCCACTTCTACGCCGTCTGTCATGTCTCTTAGGAATATCCTAGTGTATTGATTTCCTGCAATTGAGCCATCATAATATTGGGCATAGCTGTCATCATCGGTATCATTATCCAATGGGCTGGTATATCCTCCATTGAAGAGCAACATTTGATCAGCACCATCAGGATAATTGTCTGGGTTTCCATAATAGCTTCCGAATTCACCTTCTTCACCATCAAGCAGCCCATCACCGTCTGTGTCAGGATTTAATGGATCAGTATGGTCGTTGTATTCTTGACCGCCAATAATGACACTTGTTACTGAAGGGGTAATTCCTTCAATATTCCAAGCAGTGTTAATTTCATAGCTATCAGTCAATCCATCTGAATCTGTGTCTCTGGAAATTGGACTTGTACCATACTTAATTACCTCATCTGCATCATTTATTCCATCCATGTCGGTGTCTGGTACCAATGGATTGGTGCTTGTCAAGAACCATTCAAAGAAATCGTTGAGTCCATCTCCATCAGTATCATTCTTGGAGGGGTCCGTATGAGAAACTCTTAATTCAAATTTATCATTCAGACCGTCTCCGTCAGTATCAGCAGAGTTTGGATTGAGGAGGGGATTACTTTCTTCAAGAGGGTCTGATAATCCGTCACCATCAGAATCGTAGCCGAATGCATTTTGTTTGAGTTCATTCTTGCTCTTTGGCAAGAGATCATATGGACTTCCTGGTGGTCTGAACTCAAATCTACCTGTCCAATCAAAAAACAGGAATTTAATAGTCACGGAAGCCCAGAAAAGAATATCAAGAGTTATTCGGAAACCTTGGCTTCCAGTTAAATCTTGTATAAACTTTAGAGTTATATCCACTCCTGCCTTTATTATCAAACCAATGATTTTCAAGTCAAAACCAATAGTGATTGACGCCCCTAATCCAATAATGAAAGTTAATGTGCTTTTTGTGGGATTTCCGTTGTGAGCCGCGATATAGATAATTTCCAGACCCAATTTAACGTAGATTGTAATTTTGATGGCATCCAGTCCAATGTATTTTGCGGCTTTATTAAGGGCACCACCACCAGCCCCTCCTGTCACTATATCAAAAAGGGTAAAGTCCCTGGAAAGGGTAATTGCAATTGAAAATCCCCATTCAAGCAGTTTGGCAAATCCAGATGTGTCAAATCCACCTTTTGTGAAAGAGAACAACTGCAATTTGAAAAATACCTTTCCTTCAATTGAGAGATCTGCACCCAACAGTTCTAGTAGCTTTTGGAACAGTCCGCCTTTGCCAGAAGACATGGCGGAGAGTCCCAATGATGCTTCGAAAATTGGGGTAATAGAAAGAAATGAAAGGACTTTCTTGAAAAATTCCCCAATTCCCAAACTAAAATCAGAGGAACCTTTAAAGACAATATCAAGAAGCCATTGAACAAATTCCTTTGATTTCCAATCCAAATTAGGTGAAATTTTGAGTGAATAGGTGAAATTCAACCCAATGAATGAAGCACCTTTCAGGGGGAGATTTCCTTCGATTTTTAGGATTGGCAGTTTGTTGATTTTTGCAGTGGCCGAACCGAGAAACTCACCGATCTTTTCCACAAAAAACTGAGTAATAGCTGCAAAGAGTTGCTGGAAAATGAAATCTATTGTATTTGTGAACATATCCTTCAATGAGAAGAAAACGTCTAAGGCAGTAGTCGCCATTGAAATTGTGCTTGAGGAAGAATTTTTGTCTTCCAAAGCCTGAGTTACAAGCAATTTAAGTTCTTCAGAAGACTTTGTAACTGTATTAAACGAAGATATCAGTTTTGAATTGAACACTTGGCTATAAATGGTGTTAACAATTTCAATGGCAAAAGAGATATCGATTCCAAGTGTTTTGCTGATGAAAACCTCTATTACCTGCATAAACAGTGTTTGAAGAATTGATTTCACTGCCTGCCCATCACCAGAAACAATTGCCAAGAAGAGATTCAAAATAACATCAGAATAAGGTGCAAACTTGGCGAGGGTTGAGTTGTCCAATTTGTCAATGACAAAAGATTGAACCATTGAAGTCATAGATTTTAATACCAATTCCGTGATGCGTTTCTTGGCTTCAGGAATCAATTTTCCGTTAACAAATTCTTCACTTTTTGCCAGTATCTTTTGGGCGGGACCACCCCCGACAGTCAATGCAATAACGCCGAATATTGATTGGACAAAGTTTCGGAAGTTATCCTTGAGGATATCAGAAACGGAATCTAATTGCATAAGTGAGATGTCCCCATTTTGAACATTCAATGCAGAAAGATCCAATGCAAGAACTTGATCCACAATGTTGAAGATATCATCTGAATTTGGTTCAGGGATGTCAGGGACTGTAATTGATCCAAACAACACTAAAGCGTCCAGAAGAATTTGTTGCATGGTGGCAGGTAATCCAAATCGTTGGACAAGTGGTAAAAGCAAGTTTCCCAATTCATCGGCAGTTTGTATTTGTTGAACAGCAGCATCGTTGTATGCGTCAAGAATATCTTGTGCAGTTGTTTGAATTGTATCTGCCAAGGGAGATGGATCAATTCCCAATGATTGTAACATTGGTGGCAAAAACTCTTTCATTAAATCGATAATAGTGTCTTTTTGTGAAAGAATAAGGTCTTTGACATCACCGCTTGCATCAGAATACAATTGATAAAAGTAAATGGCGAGATGAATGAAACGCGCCATTGCATTGATTGCAGCCAAAGTTTGATCTGAAAATGTTACAGGAGATGATCCTTGCTTAACATTGTATTTGTTGACAACAAACTGTAAAGCAGAAGGAAGTGCATCAAAGAGAACTGAATAGTCCCGTTTAATGAAAGCAGTCAATATTGGCATCAAGATTTCACTTAGTGATTTAGCATCATTCACAATTTGTGAATCAGAATATTTGTCTCCAAACAGGTTAGATAGAAATTGATAGGTTGTATAGTTGGTAAGCCTATTATACAAGACATCAAGGACAACCGAAGTGATTTCAAAAGAAGTTCCTTCACTTTCAGAGGAAGCTTTCTCTTTGTTGTATGCATCAAGAATAATATCTTTGTTGAGGAACAATGTTTGTGTCACTGATAGAATTGAATCCAATGTTGATGAATTGATTGCATCCCCTGCAAATCCAAACAGGGTTTTGACAGTGGAAATTCCAAAATCGATAGTATCTTCCACATTTCCCCTTAGTAAATAGAATGAGTCAACTAAGAGTGGGATCATTTTCTTGAACTGATCAGGGATAGGGGCATAAGATAAGACAGTCTTGATAATGTCCTTCAATCCCTTTTTGTCATCATTTGAGTTCAAATCTGAAATTAATGCATAGATATTCTTGATTGCATTTATGATTGTTTGACCTGATTCAGGAGAAAGACCAAGTTTTGGTCCATACACCGTAATCAGAATCTCAAGAAGAATATCAATAACCTTTGATGCAGGACCTTCTATGCCAGATGTCAAGGGAATGTCAGAAAATTCAAATGTGGTTGATGTTGTTTGTGCCAGTCCCAAATTGTTCAAGGAAAGTTCTGATTTGGATTGATTAGTTGTATCCTTGATAAACTGTACACTTGGTGTTTTTGAAGGTGGGACAATTCTTGCACTTTTGATGGATTCCATTTTTTTGTTGAATTCCATCTCTTTTTTGGCAACATCCTCTTGACCCAAAGGCATTTTTGGTTTAATTTGATCATTTACAAGATTGTTCATATTTCGACTGAAATATTCCGCACCCAACACCCTGAAGTCCTTTCCTGCTTGTTGATATCTTTGATTGGGGACTCCAGACAAAATATCACCAATTTCCCAGATAGTATAGAAATAAGAAAGTTCAGCATCAATGACATCTGATCCTTCAATATGCACATATCCTGGAAGGTTGAAAGATTTGAGTCTGTCTGTGGAACCTGCACTCCAGATATGGTGACCAGCATCGGATCGTTTCATAAGAAATGCTACATCGTCCCAAGAAACAACTTCGTCAAGTTTAATGCCTTTCAGCGTCCCTGGAATATAATATGCCTTGATCCAATAGCCATCATTTCCAGCAATCTCATTCAGATCTTTCCATGATTCAATTTCCACCAACTCTGTTGATTTATAGATCATGGAGACGGACTTATACACTTCTGCCGCAATTTTTACCATAGACGGATCTTTTGTGTATACAATTGCAATCTTGCGGGGAAGAGAATATCCAGGATATGAAGGGTCTTGAAATTTCTTGGTAGGCATCTGCTTTGGTTTAACGACACCTATATTTGCAGATGCGTTCATCGCATTTGGGAATGGGTTCAATATTGCCAATAATAAAAGAATTATGATGAGTCGTTTGAATTGCATGAATTTACCTCCTTTCATAATTTTCTCCTCCTCAAGATTGCAACAACTGTTGCAAGGGACAAGGAAATTCCAATAACAATTAAAACATAATTGTTATGTGGAGTCGAGGCATTGTCCAAGGAGTCAGGTCTGTATTCTGTCCATGTTTTGTCAGGCAGGAATACTGTAATTCCAGGTTGGGAAGGTAATGGTGAATTTCTGAAACTATTTATTTTTGCGAGAGTTGTACTGAATTCCCTCGCAAATGGATCAGAAAATTCTATGTTGCCATCATTCAGCATGACTAAGAAAACAGGTTTTCCAGAAGTATCTGGTATCCAGATATCCAATTTTGTTACTGTGGAAGTGAAGGAATGGATTGCCTGGATGGCACCTGTTTTACCAAACACTATAAGCATGTTTCCGAAGGTTGCTACTGAACTTAAAGTGCCATCAAAATTCAGGTCAACCAAAGCTACATTGACGGAACCAATAAAATCATGAGATATAGTCGAATTAATTGAGAAACTTGACAAATTATCAACAATTCTTGTCAATGACCCTGAAGACCCAACAAGAATTTCACCGTTTTGTTCAACAATTGAGTTTGATGTCTTATTTATGAATATTGAATATGAGCTAATTGTTCCATTCAGTTCCCAATTCATTCTGGTTACATATCCAGTATCAGAGAGAAGCAATACCGATGCCAAACCGTTTGATTGCAATGAATATTGGTAATCCACCCATGTTCCAGTTGGCGGTGCAGGAAAAGCACCACCAGGCACCAATGTGCTGGGCAATGCGATAAGTTCCAACCCTGTGGATCCACCTGAATTTATTATATGGGTTATGGTGTTCGGGTTTTGATAATCAAAAGCGCCTACCTCTATGCTGGAAAGGTCTCTGTAATATGTATATTGCCAGATAAATACTTCATTAGTTGGATCAAATATGGCTAGCGACCTTTTGCCAGCAATCAAGATATTTTGATAATCACCAACCGTGTATGCAACCAATGATTTCAGGTCATAAGAAATGGGTGACGTTACATTAATGACAGGGATTGGTGAAATCCTATTGAAGATGAGTAATTGACCATTTGAAAGATGTACAGCCATTCCAACTCTTGTTGATGTGAACTTGACAGTCGTTGCATACATAAATTCAAATGGAATTGTCTGTATTCTCCAATATTCACCAATTTCAAAGTTTCTCAATGCCAATGTACCGTTACTGAAGCCTACAACAATATCATCAATTCCATTGTTTGTCACATCCACTAAGTAAGTAAACACATTTACCCCCTCAGAATTCTGATAAAGGGATGTGGTATTTGATTCAACTTTTGATTCAAGTACTGGAAAAGTGTTTTTGGCATTGGTGACAAATCCAGTGAAGTTTGATATGTACGTTGTTGCATCGAAATCCGTAATGATTATTTGATTGTTCAAAATTTGACTTGCCATGGGATTCTTTGCATAAGCCCAAAACATATCTGAACCATTCAAGGAGAGAGCTTGAAGTCCATAATCCTTGATATAAACCAATAATTTTCCAGAATTCAGCTCAACTTTATTGATTGTGGATGAAAATGTCCTTTCCCAAAGAACAGTCTCTTCTGCCAAGTTGAAGGAG
>WAKA01000230.1 GCA_015523565.1 Candidatus Heimdallarchaeota archaeon
AACAATACCTCTACGATTCCTCTGAAATTAGAGAATTTGAGATAATTATTTTAAATCCCCCATACAAAAAAATCAAGAATGACGATCCTCGTTTGAAACAAATTAAGAAATTAACTGGTGGTCAAATAAACCTTTACACAACATTTTTAGGATTAAGCAAGGTTTTTCTTGCTAAAAATGGCTATCTCATAGGTATTGTTCCTAGAAGTTTTACTAATGGGGTTTATTTTAAAGAATTCCGGGAAAAATTCTTTAATGGCAATTCATTACTCAAAATTCTTGTTATAGAAGAAAGAGATGGCATCTTTTCCAAAGACCAAGTCTTACAAGAAAACATTGTAATTTACACTCAAAAAGACGGAAAGAAAAACCCTGTAATTGTTGAAACAATTTCGATAAATCATTCTGTTAGGTCTTTATTCAAATCCGAATTACCATATGAAGTTGTGATACTTCCAAAAGATAACTTGATTTGTATCCCCTCAACAAAATCACAAGTTGAAACCCTTCTAAAACGACCCAAACAAGCACAAGCACTTACTGATTTTTCATTGACGGTTTCTACTGGTCAGGTAGTTCAACATAGATCAAAGGAATGGCTAATAGATCCCCAATCCAAACATCATTTTTTACTAACAAAACAATTTGGAAAGGGTCGGATCGATGCATATCCATTAATATTGGCAAACCACATATTTCCCCAAAAATTGAAATTTCCAAGGTTGGATTTGAAAAAAAAGGTACAATTTTTGAAAACAAATTATTCAAAATATTTGGTTCCAGTAGGTACTTATTTGGTAATGAGAAGAATTTCTACCAAAGAAGATAACACGCGATTGGTTTGTACTTTGATTTTTAAAGAAGATTTTCCCTATGTCGAATTTATAACATTTGACAATAAAATCAATTATATTGACTTAAACGGAAAATCAAAAAATTTTTCACTTGGTCTTTTAAATTATCTTACTTCAAATTACGTAGATAATTATATCAGGGCAATTAATGGAAGTACACAGATTAACTCTTCTGATTTTAATTATTTGCCTTTTCCTGATGAAGCGTTCTTAGAAAAATTGGGTGACATCCCTCCTGAGCAACAGTTACGTTTAAATGATCTGATAGCCTCCTGGAATTGTTTGAAAAATCCAGAATTGAATCATTTGATTAGGGATGCAATAGAAATTTTACAGGATCTTAATATTTCGTATGGTATTACTGATGAAAAAGCTGCGATAATCTTGTTGGTCTTAAGCGGAATAAAAACAAGAAATTGGGCTCTTGCTACCTCTGAACCTTATACAATAAACAACGAGAAAAAAGGATTTCACTCTATTATGAAACGTGCAAAAGATCGTTTTGGTTATATTTTCAATGATCGGGAGGAGATAAGGAGAAAAGCTCTCCATCATTTCATTCAACATGGATTGGTTATCCAGAATGCAGACAAGCCTGATCGTCCACCAAATAGCAGCTATAATAATTATAAACTTACATCTTACGCATTAAATGCAATAAAGGCATTTAACACTCCTTTGTGGGATGAAAAATAATCTGAATTCAAAAAATTTAAGTCGAGTTTGATTAACAAAAATAGACAGAGAAAATTGTTACCCATTAAATTAATCAATAGTGATGGGAAGCCAATTACTATTGAAATTTCAAAAGGAAAGCATAGCGAGCTTCAAAAAGAAATTATTGAAAAATTTACATCAACAAACTTTGTCAAAGAACCTATTATCGTGTTTGTTGATGATTCAGGTAAAAACAAATATTGGGATAAAAAAATCTGTGAAAAACTTGGTATTGAAATTAATATACATGGAAAATTACCTGACGTAATTATCTATGATCAAGCAAAGGACTGGATCTTTTTATTTGAGGCTTTTACAACACATGGGCCAATTGATGAAAAACGATTGAAACAACTTTATGATCTATTTTTCCCCCTTCGAGAAAAATTAATTTTTGTTACTGTATTCCAATCATTATCTGATTTCAAAAAACATGCAGATAAACTTGCATTTGATACTGATGTATGGATCGCTGAACTTCCAACTCATATGATACATTACAATGGGGATCGGTTTTTAGGTCCTCGGAAGTTTGACAATTGATCTTTCTGATTGGTGGATATCTTAGTATGTTACTTAGATGTGTCACTCCAGATTAAGGATATTTATGATATAGTTTCTTAATGCACTTCGTCACAGGTTACTCTGTGCTTTTCACTGACAATGAAAAAACTGTCTTTTACATTGACAAACGAACAATGATGAATATGTTGTTTCCAATGGGCAACATGCTTCCAGAGATTTTTCTCGAAATTGATGGTTATCCAATCAGCAGAATGGCAGTCAATGACAGGTTTGTCTTTTTGGGATCAGATCCTGACGTCATTGGTCTTGATGCAAATTCAATGATGAAAGTTCTTGAATTGAAAGGAGACAGTGTGGAAAATATAGAGCAAATGGAAGAGGGGGATTATGGCAAAATGGAACGTTTCACTGGTTTTAGCTTGCTTTAGAACATTATTCCCATGAGAAGTGTCGTAATCATGACAGTACCTATTGGGATAATGAGATTATCCCATCCCTTGATAGAAATAAGTTCAAGCAATATTCCAACCAAAGGTGCAATTATTATTGGTAGTATTGTCAAATCGAAAATTGCTGATACAAGCAGTAATGACACAAAAGTTGAAACAACAAATGCAAGGCTCCCGCCTATTGATTTTGTTCCCCCTATACCCTTAAATTCTTTTATTGGCCATTTTGTTCCAATCAAGGCGGCCATTCCGTCACCGAAACACAATGGGAAAAATCCTATTGCTATGAGTGCAGGATAATCAAAAAAGAAATAAGTCAATACCAGAAGTGAAATGGGATATAAAATGGTTCCATATGCATGACCCGCCTCAAATGTATTCATCTTCAATTTTTCAATGGGAGAGACAGGAGACATGAAATAATTTCCAATAATATAGAGGGCAGGAATAATTGATGCAATATACTTATTTGAAAAATATGGCAGAAAAAGCACGACAAGCCCAACAAGGATATGCAAGAATTTTCTGGAAGTTTCATCTGATACAATAGATTTCTTGGCCAATATTTCCGTGATAGCAATCAAAAAAACGACATAAATGTTTATACCTAAGAACAGCCATATATCAGTTATTGTGAAAAGCATAATTATATTAGCTCTAAACTGAATTTATGTTTTTTTTGTATTCCAATAGAAAATATAGTGAATCTCCATTTTTTTTCGGTTCCCATACTGTTATATAGGATTATAAGAAGATTCTAGTAGGATGTCATCTTCCAGAGAGAACTTTGCTGGCACTAATTTTCCGCAAGCGACTATTAGCCAAGTAAAGAGAATGCTCCATGTTTTGGTAAATGATCTTTCATTGGCTGAATCCCAAGGAATTTTCCTGTGGGGACCCCCTGGCATTGGAAAATCTTCATTGGTTAAACAGTTTGCAAAAGAAAAAGGAATGAAACTTGTTGATCTTCGTCTTCCATTAATGGATCCTGTTGATTTGCGTGGTCTGCCAATGGTGGACAAAGAAACTCGAAAAGCTGTTTGGTTACCCCCTGATTTCCTGCCTGATGAAGATGAAGAACCTGGTGTCTTATTTCTGGATGAAATCAATGCTGCTCCACCAAGTGTCCAAGCATCCGCCTACCAGTTGGTGTTGGACAGAAGGATAGGCAACTACAAATTGCCCGAAGGCTGGATTGTCATTGCGGCAGGTAATAGGACAACAGATCGGTCTGTAGCTTATAGATTACCCACAGCCCTTTCGAATCGTTTTACACATTTTGAAATCAAGGTTGACGTCGAGGAATGGATAAGATGGGCTTGGGAAAATTCTATTGATCCTTACGTCATTTCCTTTATCAGGTTCACACCTGACTTGTTAATGAAATTCAATCCTAGTAGCAATGAGACTGCATTTCCAACACCTCGTTCTTGGGAATTTGTGTCCAGATTACAACCGCTCAGGGATGAGGATTTTGCCCTTTACATCAAGGCAGTAAAGGGAACAATAGGAGATGTTGCATCACAGCAATTTATTGTCTTTTTGAATTATAGGGACACTCTTCCCGATCCAAAGGATATTCTTGAAGGAGAGCCCTATGAAATCCCAAGACAGATTGATGCCCAGTTTGCCTTGATGGGCGGATTGATAATGGAATTGTTGTCAAGACATGAAGAGAAACACATTGACAATTTCTTTGCCTATGTTGCGCAATATGAACAGACCCCCTATGCAGACCATGCAATTGTTCTTGTCAGGGAAGCTTTGCAGGCATTGGGAGGGAAAGGATTAAGGGAACTGATAACCAATGCACGTGTATTCAGGTCATGGATGTCTCGCAATAAGAAAGCCTTACTCTAATAACCCTTAAATTTGTCTACATCAATAGAAAAGTAATGCTGAATATTGTGGAATATCGCAAAAATGAGTTTGAGATACTAAATGAAAATGAAACTCCCACTATACTGAAATATTTCGTAACAAGGGTTTGGCTTCCTTGGGTCATTCTGTTTCTCGGACTTTTATTCGCATTCATCTCTATTTTTAAGAATATTTTTTTTCTGTTCTTTGGGATATTTTTGATCATAATTTCAATATTATTGAATCCAATCGATTTAACGAAACAGGAAATTTTTGATAGGACAAGGTATATTGGTTTCAAGTTAAAGTTTTCTAAGGAAAAAGAATTCCAAAGGCTGACTCATTATGTCATCAAGGATTCATTATCTGGTGAAATGATGGAAATGGATGTGAACACTAGACAGGCAATTGGTTACCGTATTGTATCAAGTCTTTGGGAGTATGGCGGTAAACTGAATTTCAATGATCCCATTTCAAGAAGAATCGAAAATTACAATAGGGAAAGAGTTATGGAATTAGGATACCAGATAGAATTGGTATATTCTGAAACTTTGCCTGGAAAACCGATAATTGAATTGGAAGACTTATATGAAACCTGTGAACTTATCCATGTTCTTAATGAGATTTTTCCGCGAAAAACCTTCTTTCCACCAATGGAAAAATTCCAAAGAAAGATTGGAGATCCAAGATATGAACCAATGAATATAGACATGGTGGAACAAATCAATCTAATTTTGCGGGAATCCGATTTTCCAAATCCATTTGACAGTTATTTCAAGAAATTTGTTTATATGGATTAGCTGATTTCGTTTATCGGATAAAAAATTACGACAAATCCCATGATTTGATGGAATTCATACAAAATTCGTAAATTATTAAATTTCATTCAAAATTTATGGACAATTATCTTTTTTTGTTCAGTTTTTGATTGTATATTCTAATATTCCGACAGGGAAAGGTTTTTTAGTCTTACTATAATGTTATTTTGATGGAATCGGTAACACATTCTGACCTGATAATTGAGGAGCTACCTCCTGAGATGATGAAACAAAAAATTCCTGATGACCAGTTGACTTTTGGAACTGAGTTCACAGACCGAATGCTTTTGAGAGAATACAAAAATGGTGCATGGCAACCTGCCCGTATCATGCCATTCCAGAATTTCTCTTTGAGTCCCGCGGCACTTGTATTCCATTACGGACAGGCAATTTTTGAAGGATTGAAAGCCTTTCGCCAAAACAATGGAAGAATTGTATTGTTCAGACCAGACATGAATGCGGAAAGAATGTGGAATTCAGCAAAAAGGCTGGTTATGCCTCCTCTAGACAAGGAATTTTTTGTTGACAGCATCAAGACACTTGTCAGATTGGAGAAGGATTGGATACCATCTAAGAAAGGAACGGCGTTGTACATTAGACCCACAATGATTGCAACCCAACCCATCCTTGGAGTACGTCCATCTGAAGAATATTACTATTTCGTTATTTTATCACCTTCCGCACCGTATTTCAAGGAAGGCTTTTCTCCCACAAAAATAAAAGTTGAGGATAAATATACCCGTGCCGCTCCAGGTGGTGTTGGTGAGGCAAAGACAGCAGGCAATTATGCGGCATCACTTTATGCGGCGAAACTTGCGAAACAAGAGGGTTACTCCCAAGTTCTTTGGCTTGATGCCTGCCAGAAAAAATATGTTGAGGAAGTAGGTGCAATGAATATTGCATTTGTTCTGGATGATACCATCTATACTAGCCCATTGAAAGGAACCATCCTTCCTGGAATTACACGTGATTCTGTTTTGCAGATTTCCAAGGATCTTGGGTACAAGGTGAAAGAAGAATCCCTTGCCATTGACACAATAGTTGAGGGCATTGAAAGTGGATCCCTTACTGAAATTTTTGGTATGGGAACAGCGGCAATCATTTCTCCAGTAGGTGAGATCAAATACAAGGATAAGGTTCTTCAGATCAATAATGGGAATATTGGTGAGAAAACCAAGGCGATTTATGATGAACTGACAGGTATACAATATGGTATCAAAGAAGACAAATATGGATGGATTGTTCCTGTAGAAGAATAAAAATGACTTTTTCTTATGATGGATTGTTTAGATTGGCTACTTTTGAGAGAAGGGGTCCAAGATTTGTAGCATTTGTTCGTATAAAAGATAGATTGGTTAAGTGTCATTTACCAAATCCTGGGAGAATGAATGAATTTTTAGGGAAAGGAACTTTGGTTTTACTTAAAAAAAATCAGGGGGGAAATTTTAAAACACCCTATACCGTTGTTTCTGTAGTCACTAAAATAGGGAGCAAAACAGCCCATCTAATTAATTTGAATACGCATATTCCCGTCAAATGGCTGAGAAATGAGTTTCAGGAGAATTCCGCATTTAGTTTTTTCAAGGAACATTATTTTTTAAGAAGTGAGCCCAAATTAGGAAAACATAGATTGGATCTTCTTCTGAAAGACAGAAATGGCAATAAGATATTCTGTGAAATAAAAAGCACCACAAAAATTATAGATGGAATTGGTTACTTTCCTGATGCTGTAAGCAAAAGAGCTACCAGTCAATTGAAAACAATGTATGAACATTGTATATCAGGGGGATTTGCAACGGTATTGTTTTTGGTTCAATCACCAGAATGTGAATTTGTTGCTCCCGATAAAACAACGGATCCAGTTTTTGATCGTGCTTGCCAAGAGTACAAACATCCAAATCTAAATCATATTGCATTTACCAGTACTTCACAATTTCATGGAAATTTGGCTTATGATAGTGATTATAAGGGAACAGTTTCTTTCAAACTGGTTAAAGAAATCCCTGTCAATTGTTTTTATAATACACAAATCTAGATTGACTGTATCTGGGAATTATCCTCATGTTATATTTTGAAACAACCTTTGGATGGAAAGGTTTTGATCTAATTATTCTCATGGTATCATATCCCTTAAGTTTCCAAAATGAAATGAATTCATCTATCAACATTAATTGGACATCTTCCTCAAATGCATGGGGCCCGTAAAGAACGGGGTATCGTTTGTTCTGCATGCCGCCTTGAATAAAGGATCCTCCAAATCCCACAATTTGTCCATGGATGTCCTTGGCGACAATTATTGTGTCTGACATTTCTGAAGCTTGATCAATCAAATTCAAGAAATTATCCTTGTCAATGTAGATAGGTGAGTCTATGTCCAAATCGGGAAATACCAAAAAGTCATAAATGAATTCAGCGTCATTTCTGTCTACTTTTTCAAACACGATTGTCTGATCTGGTTGTGCTCTGAATTCTGTGGGTACTTGATAGACACTGAGAAGATGTTTATCAAAAACGAATCCCGCCTTTTCAAAGGAAGGAATTAATGGGGATCTTGGGAATAGATCTGCAACTAACATCTCAACTTCTTCCAATGCATATTTTTTCCATTCACTAATCAGGGCTTGTGATGTGAAATCCAATTCAGTGGTTGAGTTTGCTTTTGTCCAAAGTCTTGTCAGGTAAGAATTTGTACCTTCATACATCACACTAATAAATCCGTTTGGTAATTGAGTTTCCTCATTAATTGACAACCACCAATCGGCATCTTCTGGACGACTTTCCATGTCTTTGATCAATGTTTCCAGCATTGGGACATCTTTCTGGTTTTCACGCAAGGCCAACTCAATTTTTGCTCTTGAAGAAACGTCTCTTCCTGATAGGATATGTACCTTTATTCCCATATCGTATTATTTTATGGTTTTATACATATAAAAACATGAGTCTATAAGAAAAAAATCAGATACAATGATATCAAATTTTAAAGCATCAAAGATATCCTCTTAATGAAAATATCTCTAGATGACATATATGGAAAGTTCATCTGATTTTCTTGTTTTGGACATTCAGAGCTGTTCAAGGTGCGAATTGTCAAAATCAAGAACTCACTCGGTACCAGGTGATTATGGACCAAAAAATGGAATCTGTTTTGTTGGGGAGGCACCAGGACATGATGAGGATATTCAAGGAAGACCTTTTGTTGGGAGATCTGGAAAGCTTTTGAATCAAATGCTGGAAAAAATTGGTTTACATAGGGATTTGGTGTCTGTATTGAATATTGTTAAATGCAGACCTCCAGGAAATAGAACACCAACAGATACAGAAATGAAATTTTGTGGAGACCTTTGGTTGCCTGCGCAACTGAATTATCTGAAACCAAAAATTATCATTCCATTGGGATCTGTTGCCCTTCGATATTTTTTTCCAAAGGCAAGAATTTCAAGAGACAAGGGAAAATTATTGTTCACTACAGACGGGAAACCAGTGTTTCCTCTTTTCCATCCTGCATATATATTGCGAAAT
Organism: Candidatus Heimdallarchaeota archaeon; assembly: GCA_015523565.1. Taxonomy (GTDB): domain Archaea; phylum Asgardarchaeota; class Heimdallarchaeia; order Heimdallarchaeales; family Kariarchaeaceae; genus WAKA01. Next base: position 8,743 of record WAKA01000230.1, read on the forward strand.
GGAAAAAAAGCATTGGAGGAATATTTGAAGGATTTTATTGTTCTCAAGGAAATTTTAAATAAATTGAATTACTTACCTGGTCCTGAAGTTATTTCTGACTCAAATGATTTTCAAAAATCCGATGAAGAAGATCTCAACACGCAAACTTCACTTAATGATTTTCTTCCTTAAGAAACCTCATGAATGATTTTCTTTCTTAAGCAGATTCATGAAAAAATTCAAGATGTCCTTTGTTGAATGTTTCGTCTTATCAGTTGAATGAAAATTATTGGATATTTCCACGATTTTTTCAAGTAAATCTGTCACTGTATAATCC
>WAKA01000231.1 GCA_015523565.1 Candidatus Heimdallarchaeota archaeon
CAATTGTATAAATCAAGGCGGCAAAAGAAAAATATAGTAAAATAAACTCCTTCCAAGCATGTCTCACAAACCAAATGTCTTTTTTAAGTTCAGACGAGGAAAAACCCAAACCAAAGAAAATTACAAATCCCAATGAAATTATCCCAATTTCCTTGCGTTCAATTGAATTAGTACCTAAAAATTGTATTCCCATTTCCAAACCAATTATAAGCGGAAAAATCACAAGAATTTCCAATAATATCATCAGTCCCTTGCCATGTTTCCCCCTATAATCAAAAATTGTCAAGATATTTTCCAAAGAGGAAAAAAATCGTTCTATTTCAACGGAAAGGGTAATGAAAACAATGGATAACATGACAAAAAGAACTGCGAGAAATGAGAGGAGGGTCAAGTTGAATTTCATTAAAAATTTTTCTTGATCTTTGAAGAGGCTTTTGTAAACAAATACAGTAAATTTTTCTTCTTCAAGCTGAACAATTGTCATTTCAATATTTTGTTCAATCCAGTCTGTAAGGGAGAAAAGACTTTTGTCTAGGTTATATGGAGTATAAGTCAGAAAAACAGTTACAATTATATTGGTTGCATTCAAATCCATATATTCTTTTATATCTGAATAACTCACTATTTGCATCCCTTCAAATTTCGACCTAAGTATTCCATCTTGAAAAGTTTTACTAGACACATTGATTGTTGTACCTTGAAATGGAAAAGAAAATGTTTGGTTACTATTTTCTATTGTTGATGTTGACACTAATACCACAATTACTTTATGTTTAGACTGATTGAACTGAATTTCAAAAAAAGCCGTAAATGAAACTCCCAATGAGGTTTCTACATCCCGTAAATTTTCTAGCTTCAACAACTGTCTTTCAAGGCTTGCCAAAGGATAGATTGCATTGATTGTTACATGCGGTTCTTTTGGGATGGTCTCATAATACTCGTTGTTGCGCAATTCAATTGCGGTAGAAAGTATTGAAAAGCAAAATAAATAGATAATGAACCCAATCAAGAAAAAAAGAAACAATTGATGTTTCTTTTTTTGAACTAAAATAGACAAGAAATATCGATGTGGTTGAAAATTTATCATGGAATTTCACTCCTTGAGATATCCTTTGTCAAATCTATAGATTCGAGTGGCATAATTAATTAAGGGTTCTTCATGGGTTACAAGAAGTATGGTCTTACCTTTTTTATTCAAATCCAAAAGCAAATTCAATACATCCTCTCTTCCCTGTCGATCTAAATTCGCAGTTGGTTCATCTGCAAGAATAATTTCAGGGTCATTCATTAGCCCTACCCCTATGGAAACTCTTTGTTTTTCACCTCCACTTAATGTTTTGACACTAGATGAAAGGAGATGCATAATTTCCAAACGATCTGCAATTTCTTCCACTTTTTTTTTCTTCTCTCCATCTGCCACCCCTGCAATGATTAGAGGAAGTTCAAGATTTTGCCTCACTGTTAAAAAGTCAATCAGACCAAAATCCTGAAAAATCATTCCCACCGTTTTTATTCGATATTTTGAAAGTTCATCTTCAGACATCTCACTTACTATTTTATTATTTACAATAACTCTTCCACTAGTAGGTTTATAAATGCCCATTATTAATTTGAGAAGGGTTGTCTTTCCACTTCCATTGGGTCCTGTCAATGCAACTAATTCACCATCACCGACAGTCATAGAAACATCGGAAATGGCAACTGAATCAATTCTATCTTGAAAAACCTTGTAAACTTTCTGACAAACTATTTTTTTATAATTCATTTTTAAACCTCCTAAATTCAAATATATTCATGATTGCAATTGGAATCGCACCAAGCAAATAAATTGTAGTTACATAAATTCCTTCAATGAGATTGGTAGTTAATTGATTGGGGTAAATTGATAGGATTGTAAACAATGAAATCGATTGAAATGTTTTCAAACCAAAAAAAATGGCAAAAATGGCCAAAGCCGACTTACACAATGTTTGAATGGTATATTTCTGATTAATCTGCATGAGTGTTGAAATGTTGGAACCTCTGTAAACTATTGTTCTTAAAAATTTCGGATCCAAGCCCAAATTCATTACAGTAAAAACAGGTAGGATAATGCCAAAAATCCATATTTCATTGATCCTTTTGTTGTAATTCGATAAAATTTCGGCAGACAATAATGTTTCATCTAAACCCCAACCATTAGCCCTCATGATCTTCATCTCAGGATCATATCGAGAACTTGTCAATACTTGAACTACCCTTGAATCCAATGACCTTTTTATTCCTTCAACAATTTGATTTGCATGATCCGCATTGTTGTCTGGAAAATCTATAACAAGATTCTGAAACAATGCAATCGAAAAATTGGATTCGACCAAGTTATCCATTATCAATTGGATGGGGAAATAAATTACCTTTCCATTTAAGATGGGAAGAGACATTTTAATCATGGAAACGATTCCAATTATTTCAACTTCAAAAGGTGTTATTTTTGGTGGTAAAGACTTAAAGAGTTCAATAGAACGAATTGTAAATCGCTCCCCGACTTGTAAGGAATATTCAATTGCAAATTGACCTGTAATAAAAACTCCATTGGGAACATCCTGTAATTTTGTCAATATGGAATCACGAGTTCCGCCATCATAAACCGTCCAATCAAAATCTAAATGTTTTTTCATGAAATTCGAAAATTCAGACCTGTTGAATGCATAAAAAATTGAAGAAAATTCTGAAATTTGGTTACCTAAAGTTACAGGAAGCAGATTTTCATATTTCAAATTATCAATTGTTTGTGCAGAATAGACACGATCCAATGAAATGACAGCATCACCTGGAATTAATGAACGTCTTTCAAATATGTCATTTTCAATTAAGTTGGTACTTACAACAAGAATTGTCAAGAGAAATAAAACTTTCCAATTAAGATTCATTTTAGATTTTTGACCAAAACTTAACAGTTTGACCTTATTTGAGTATGAGATCATATGTACAAA
>WAKA01000232.1 GCA_015523565.1 Candidatus Heimdallarchaeota archaeon
TAAACCAAGTAGAACCTCAAACCAAAGAACTTTTGCCCCATCGCCCCCACCAGTCAATCGTCCTCAACCTTCTGCACCCCCTACCAATCTTAAAAAACCAGACTATGATCTCCCTCCTCCCGCTTCAATCCCTCCCGCTAAAATACCCAAAGGCGCACCTATCCCCCCTGACCTAAAAAAGAAACAAGAAACAAAGGATAAAAAAGATAAGAAAATCGGTTGGTCTCAATGGGACTAATGGCATCATTAATAATTTAACATGTAAAATTTGATATGTTTATGAGATTTCTCGCATTATGTTCTTTATCTTTGGTAATTTTACTATCTTCTGCAAATGCCCAAATTCCTACTTCTTCACCCGTTGATTTCAATATTTATTACGGAAAAGGATGGGGTGTGTCTGGCATCGCTGAAAGCCTTATTGATGCAAGTCTAGCTTTCAATTTCACACAAGAAACTCTCAATTCAACACTAACCAAATCAATTGAATATATTACCTCAAATAGGTACTCATTTAATGGAGTTCATTATTTTGCTTGGGAAAAAGGTCCAAAACAAGAAACAGGTATTTACCCTGGGATTAAGTACGGTGCCGCAGGCATAATTGACCTTTATGTTTCTGCCTACCAATATTTTGATGAGCCAAAATATCTGGAATATGCAATAAATTCGTTCAATCAATTAATGCTTTCCTCACAAGGTTCTTTGCCACATTGGGGATATAATTTTCCAAGCCCCAACAATGCCTCAGGCATTTCCTTGACAGGATACGAATTTGGTGCGGCGGGTATGATCAATGCTGCACTTTCATTGTATCAAACTACTTTGAATGCTTCATTTCTTGAAACTGCCTTTCGGATTGCTGATTGGATATACTCTGTCTCCCATTTTCCAACTTCTGATACAATGGCTGTGCCTTGGTATTCACATGTGCCAGGTTTTCAATCCGTTGAAATATTTGAATTCGACAGGGGAATGGCAGGCATTGCTTCTGTTTTGACAGATTTAGCCATTGCCTCTGGAAACAAGACAATTGAAACTATGGCAAAAAACATTGCAAATTATTTAGTCAATAGCCAAAATGAGGATGGGTCTTGGTTCCAACAGAATGATACCGATGTGACACCCTTGACATTTTCAACTGGAACGGCAGGCATTATCTATTCCTTGACTAAAATCAATGAGGCATATCCCTCTACAAATTATGAGGAATCAATAACAAAAGGAGTCTCTTTCCTTCTGTCACACTTATCAAACAATAAATTTGTGGATGACAATGGACAGTCCCTCTCCAGTTCTTTCAGTGAAGGGGCACTAGGGGTTCTGTACTCTTTATTCAAGGCGCAAAAATTCCTCACCTCTCAGCAACAGACAATATTGAATGACCTTCTTAATCAGTATGCAAATTCCTTTTTCTTGATATTGCAAAATAATGGTCAACAATATCTATTCCTGAAAATTGATGAAAAAACTGTATCTAGAGTCGATCTGTCACTACGAAACGGGCTAGCTGGATTTCTCCATTTCAGTACGGAATTGAAGAATAATCTAAAAAATTTTGGTGATTATCAAGTGGATAACCTTGTCAAATGGAGTATAAATTCATTGAACATGGTGCAAAATTTAAATGGTAGTTGGAATCGACAGGTCTCCCCTCCCAGTGGATTTTCAACAATCCAAGGAACTGTGGATGATAGTCCTGCATTTTATATTTCTGCAATTGCTTTCCTCATAATAGTCCCTCGGAAAATTAAAAATCGTGCAAACTAAATTTCCCTTTTCCCCAAAATTCATACTGGGTCTCCAAATAGACCTTGACAGGCGTCAAAAATCCATCAAAAATTCTTTCAATTTCTTCTTTTATTTCCCTGTCATGCATATCCCTTAATTCTTTGACAATTGAATCCCTAATGGATGGAAGCAAGTCTTTTAATCCTGATAATATTACTAATCCTGTTGTGTCTGTAGGCGTTTTCACCAATGAAATCATGAATTCATCGTTTCCTCCCCTTGCATGGCTGCGGGGGATTCTGAACATGAGATTATAACTCATGAAATATGGATTGGAAAAAAGAAACGGCTCTTTTCTCATTGTTTCGTCTTGTATGTCCATTAGGGATGGAAGCAAATTCACTATATTTCTAGAAATAGGGTTTTCCAAACGAGGAGAAACAGTAAACAAAATTGGGCCAATTATTTCATCAAAATAGCTTAAGGTTATATGCATGCTTTCCTCAATAGATTGGTCCATCTTATTCTACTTGATTTCGTTGTTATTTATCAATTCTAGGTATTTTCCCCCTCTTTTCCAGACTCATATTTTCTATAAGAAACTCTATGCTAGAAACCTATCAGCTACCGAATAGGTTTTATCTTATATGATTCTCTAAAATTCATATGTCATTACCACCTGAATACGGAATGCTCCAGAAAAAAATAGCAAAAGAAATGATGAATGCTATTGGGGATGATCTTGTAGACATTATTGTATACGGAAGTGCTGTTGAAGGCAAACTTTTCTCTGGCGTTTCTGACAACAATTTCATTTTTGTCATCAAGGACACCCCCTCAAATGAATTTGATCAAGTGGTTACAAAGATTGCTGAAATCGTTAAAACATATCGGGACAATCCCATGTTTGCCACCATGATTCAATTTCAAATCATGTCAGAATCGCAAATGGCTTCTGCTAACTCATTGAACGGCATTCCCGCCGTTATGGCGTTAGCTCTCAAAGAAGGGGTTTCTTTGAAAAACAAAGGTTCAAATCCATATAAGGATCTTGAAATAAATAAAGAGCAAGTCAAAGAAAATGCCATCTCAATAATTAGTGATCTGATCTCAAAAATGGTTGATGCAATTTCCATCCCATCTTTTGATGAAGAAGAAACTGATGTGTCCAGTGAAAAGGATTATCTGGCCATAGAAAATGGTCTTTTGGCTACCCAGATCTATATGATGGCAAAAAAGATGAAATATGTCCCAAAATCTGAATTGGATTTTATGGTTGAGGACGAGGAAAAGGACAATATGGATTATGAACTCGTTAAGATAATATCAACTAAAAGGCAAGGTGCAGATTTTGCCGGTGCCATTTTCGAAAGCGATGAAACGGATGATGTAACCGAAAAAACAGATGATCCTTCTTTAATCTATAACATCCCTGACCTTTTTGAAAGAACATTAAATCACATGTATAAACTTGTTAACTTGATTGTTGGCTTGTAAATATAATTTTCAATCACTATCGAAAACCTTTTTTTGAAAGAATCAAAGAAATGAATGCCGGAAGCATTACAAAGCCCCATGGTGTAGTGGTCAAGCATTGCTGACTCTGGCGCTTGTTGGAGCAATCAGCAGACTCCGGTTCGAAAAAGAAAATCTGAGGGTTTTTTTCGAAAGTCCGGATGGGGCTATTTTTCCGGCTTTTTTTTATTAACCATTACAAAATTAGATAAGCAAAAAAAATTAATGACATGAGATGGTAAATGGATTGCTTGTAGGTTATTCCAGCAATATGGATGTCCTTGATGACTTAGAACGTGATCTGATCATTATGTCCTTTCGTGAAGCACAACTTGCAGGCTATATTGAAAATCCAACAAGCAGATCCATTACTGATTTCTTCTCTTGGTATGTCGAGGGTGGACATATCGTTGGTCTTCACGTAAGGAATCTTTCTGTCCTTCCTGGATTCCTTTTTGAACTTCCAAAACTCGAGGAACTTATTGTCTTTTCCAACTCAATTCAACGAATTCCATCTTTTGCCAACTTAAAGCGTATGGTCTTGGTAAACTTAAAACCTGGCACTCGACAGATTGAATGCATGGCTCAACCCAAACTTGAAAATCTTCAATTGATCGGATTTTCCCCCACAAATCAAGATATTTTTGAGAACATCTCCTCTCTTTCATTGAGAAGAATAAATTTTGATGAATTGAGTCCAATTATCTCCCAATTAAATCTGAAACGCATTGAACTTAGCAATATTGACGGAGACATTACATGTCTATTAGATATGACTTCATTGGAACAACTTGAAATATTCATTGCCAGACCTGAAATCGACTTGACAAAAATTGATAATCTCAAGAATTTGAAAAGCCTCGTTTTATTTGATATCAATCTTCGTGAAATCCCCAAAAATATTGGAAACCTTTCAAAATTGGAATACTTGGATTTAGGAAAGAACAGTTTGACAACTCTTCCAGAAGAAATGGGTGAATTGACGGCACTAAAAATCCTGAAGGTACGTTCAAATAAACTATCTAAACTTCCATCTTCCCTGGGGAATATCAAGGATATTTTGGAAATTGACTTTAGAGACAATAAAATTAATGCTCTTCCTTCTTTTTTCAAATCATTGCCCTCTCTCTTTAAACTTCAAGTTGAAAACATTGCCTTGGAAAGCTTAAGGCATCTGAAAAATGCATCATTGGAATATTTAAGCATAGTTAATTGCAAAGGAGATTCACTTCCTGAATGCATTTTTGAGCAATTTAAACTAAAAACCCTGATCATCTGGAAAACTCCAATAACCAACATTCCAGGCTCAATAGGAAACCTAAAATCCTTGAAATGGCTTTTCCTTAGATCCTTAAAAATTGAAAGCCTGCCAAAAGAAATGTTTGAATTAACAAAACTTGAAAAACTTAACATTGAGGATTGTCCTGTCAAATTTATCCCAAACAATATTGGTGGTCTTAAATCATTAAAATCAATTAGCATATTCTCTAACGTGCTCACGTATTTCCCAATAGGTCTCTCCTCCCTCCAAAACTTGAAAAGAGTTGAGCTTCAAATCCCTAATTCCCCTATCCCCAATGACTACAAAGAAATTCTTGAGAATGTTGAGGTTGCAATTATACGTTCCAGAAACCAATCGATTATGTTATAATTGTCCATTCTCCAAGAAAAATGTGGATTTTGATTACAAAACTGGTGGTTTTCTTAAACGACCAATACTTCCTTTATATGACTCTAAAATCAAAGGGAATGTTTTTGTCTATTATTTTGGGAAATCAATCTATCTCATTTTTTTGGCTATTTACAACTACTATATTTTAAGATCAGTCTATATTATTTTTTCCACTAACGAAAATATCTTGGCAAATCTTCTACTGCTAATGAGTGAATTTTTACTTGGAAATTATTTCATTTTCCTGATATGGGTATATGCACGTACCTTTTTGCCCTTGGAAAGAGCACCTGGATATATAGGTACCCAAATCCATGATGGAACAGGCAGGGGTGTTCATTTCCAAAGCGTCAAAGATAGACTGCCTTTCGTCTCTGTTTTGATTCCTGTATACCATGAACATTTCCCTGTTGTAAGAAAAACCATTTTAGGTGCTTTGGATTTAATATATCCCCCTGAAAAACTTGATGTCAATATTATTGATGACAGTCCTGAAGATGATACCTTGAAAACATTTTGTGATGCAATGGGTGTCAATTATTTCTCTCGTCAAAACAGAAAGGGGTATAAGGCAGGTGCAATTAATTTTGCCTTGAAAAGACTAAAAGGTGATCTTGTTCTTTTCCTTGATGCAGACCATATTCCAGAACCGAGAATCATCTTGAATTGCCTCAACAGTTGGCGAAATAACACTGTTGGTGTTCAGGCACGTATTGATTTTGTAAATATGGTGGATTTTCTGACGATCATGGGTACTTATCTTCACCTAATCTTTTACTCACTTTCGCAACGGAGCAGAAGGGCAACAGGGACTGCACTTTTCGCGGGAGGGACTGCCCTGATGGATCGAAGAATATTGTTGAAAGAAGGGGGAATTAATGAGCTTACAATTGCGGAGGACACAGATACTTCAATCCTCTTGGAAATGAGGGGATATCGTATTGAATTCATTGATCATGTAGGAAGTTGGGCATTGGTTCCATGGGACCCTCTATCACTTGTCAGACAGGTGTGGCGGTGGATGACTGGATTGACACGAAGCTTGAGAGCCCGTGCCATTTCAATTATTAAGTCTCCCCTCCCCATTTTTTCAAAAATCGATTTCCTTTATGCAGAGTTTTTGCCGACACTGGGTGTATATGCTTGGTTTACTACTTTTCTTCTTGCATATTTGGCTCTTGTTGACGGTTCAATTCATCGTTACAACCAAGTTATATCCGTTTTTGGATATTCCATTTCTATTTTCACAACTCTTCTGTCAATATTGGGCACGGTTCCAGCTTTTGTCGGCATTCTTTCTCTTATGGTTGATAGTCCTTTTCTAATTTATGTACGCAGAGGTACGATATTTCGTGTGAAAAATACCTTCCTCTTTTTCATGATATCAATTATCGGTCAACCCCTGATGATTTTTGCAGTGATAAAAGGATGGCTGGGTACCAATGTCTCATTCAATCGAACCCCCAAAAAGAAGAAAACAAATGAACCAGAAATTCCAAGGTTGAAACGAATGTATTCTTTTGGGACTTTTACCTTGTTCTTGATTGGAATTGTGTTTTTTTACACTGCTATCAATGTAGGAACTACATCCCCATTTTTCATTCCCTTTTTCTATGGCTTTTATTCCAGTTCGTTTCCCCTTGTAATTGCACTTCTTTGGTATTGGAAACTTGAACCGTATTTGGACAAAGTTAAGGAAATATCTGCTGACATGATTATTGAGGAACATACGGCATATTCATAGTGTCCACTTAGATAGGTTCATCAAACCATTGCACAATGTGCTTTCAGTGAAAATTGAGCGCGATGTGGTTGGGAAATACCCCTCTTATTTAAATGATGAATCTGGTCTTGTCTCTGGAAATGCTGATAAAATTTTCTTTCCTGAGAACGAAAATGATGTTAAAGACATAATGAAAAAAGCCCAAAATGGAAAAATTCCTGTCACCATTTCTGGAGGGGGAACTGGAATTTCTGGTGGTCGTGTACCATTGAACGGGTGGATACTTGCTACCGATGCAATGACAAAGTTGGATATCGGGAATATGGAATGGACAGACCCAGAATTTAATGAAACTTTTCAAATCTCCCTTATCGAATTTAACAATGAAGCAATTCTTTTGGCACCAGTGGCAATGAGGCTTAAATCAATCCAAAATTTCGCCCGTGAAAATGGATGGTTTTACCCACCAGATCCAACAGAAAGAAGTGCCTTTATCGGTGGTAATGTGTCTACCAATGCATCAGGTGCACGATCATTTAAGTATGGTTCCACTAAAAAATGGGTTGTTGGGCTTAGGGCTGTACTTCCCGATGGATCATCCGTATCATTGTGCAGATGGGAATACCGTGATAAATTGCCAGAACAATTCTTCCAGAACACTGATGTCACAATTACTAAGGACGGTCGTAAGTTTATCATTCATAAACTTGGCAAGGAAATTGTCTTGCCGTTTCCCACATATGAACTGCCAAACGTGACCAAAAATGTGGCTGGTCTAGTTTGGACTGATGATTCTGAACCATTAGACATTTTTATTGGCTCCAACGGAATTTTCGGTGCAGTTACTGCCGTTGCCCTTAAACTAATTCGACCACCACAAAACATTCTAAGTATCCTTATTTTTTGCAAAAATAACATTCAAGCTCTTGAAGTCATTAAATTAGCACAAAATCAAAGACGAACGCAAAACTTTCCAATACCTATGTCTGTAGAATATTTGGATGATCGTGCTGTTGAAATAATGCATGGTAAAGACCATACCATTCCAAATGCAAAAGCCGCAATCATCTTGGAACAAGACCTTACCGATGATTTACTTGATAACGGAATTGAATTCTGGGTGAACTCACTTGACAAATTGGGTATCGAATCCTCGTCAGTTGCTCAAACACATAAGGAGATAGAGCATCACAAATTCCTGAGGCATCTTATTCCTGAAACCATTAACCTGATAGTCAGGAAAAATGGGCAACCCAAATTAGGGACTGATTATTCGGTTCCTGATCAATATTTTCCTGAACTTCTTGAATTGGCCAAAACGAAGGGTGATGAGTTCGAAAGCCAAAGGTCTGATCAATCAAGGTTGGGATATGCTATTTGGGCACATGCAGGTGACAGTCATCTTCATCTGAATTTCCTTCCTGCAACTTTGGAAGAGGTAAAAAGAGCAAAACAAATGATGGTTGAAATCATGTCTTATGTGGTTTCTGTTGGTGGAAGCATCGCCGCCGAACACGGATTGGGGAAGAAAAAGTTCAATGGAAAACCCGCTATTGTATTCCAATATGGTGAAAAAGGATTGCAGGAGATTAGAAACCTTAAACAAAAGGTTGATCCTACTTTGCTTTTGAATAGGGGAAATATCATTGGGGTGTAGGGAAAAACAATTCTTGTTTACCCGAAAGATTAACTGTACTCTCTATGCAAAACTTTCCTTTCTCGATGGATTAAAAAGTGTGCAAGTGTAATTTTTCATGTAAAATGAAAAAAAAGATATTGCTTTCATATCTCGCTATAACATTGATATTGATCTCTCAACTTCCAGTTGCATTTTCAAATTCTGCTTCTCGTGAAATTGTTTTTGACGGAAACGGTCAAGGACTTAAACTTTCCCTATTTGGTGATAAAGTGATTGCATTTTCTCAAAACTCAAACTCCAAAATCCTTGAAAATACAATTAAATTGAACTCACAAACAATCCCCTCATCAATAACACTCCTTAATGCTCCTGAATCCATTATTGAAGGTCAAGTTTTTGAGGGAATTTCGTTGGTTGTTGAAGATTCTCCAGGTTCCACAATTCGAAACAATACCTTCATCAATCTGTCAAGTAAAATAAGCATATCTGCAATCAAGCTAATCAATAGTCCTGACACCGAAATTTATGGGAATGTAATTAAGGAACTTGCATTGAGCAATGATGACCTGAAAGCAACAGACACTTTTGTGGCAACAGGTATCGAGGTCATTTCAAGTGATGGTGTACAAATCCATTCAAATTCCATTTCTAACATTCAATCAAGTGCTTCCTCTTTATCAAGAACTATTACAGTAGGAATCCGTGTTCTTTTTTCAAATTCGCCATCTATCTCCTCCAATTTAATTGCAAACCTCTCAAGCGCCATTTCTGTTAATCGCATTATTGGCATATACCTCTTGAAATCAAACTTTTCATCTATTATGGACAACAAAATCAACAACATCTATGGACGTAACCAAAGGTATTCCACCTATGCGTCCGGCATTTATTCTGAAACAATCACGAACCTCACGATATCTGGAAATGAACTAAGTCAATTGACAACACGAGGGACATCAATCACAGCAGGTATTCGCCTTTTCAACATACAACAAATATTGGTAAAGTCAAATACAATCCAATACCTTTCCTCTGGAAAATATGCACATGGTGTATTTCTTACAAAAGTGGAGATAGGTACTGCCACACAAAACTATTTCCAAAATATCTCAAGCGAAGGAATTCCATTTTCCACAGCTTTCAATCTCGAAGAATCCAATTACTTGACAATTGACGAAAATCAGGCTGTTTATGTAGACAGAATGGTGGCCTTGGATATCTATAGCACTGAAAACATAATTTACAACAATGTATTAAACGAAAACGAGTTGGGGGGCATTGATTCATCCCCTCTTATTTCCCCCCCAAACAATATCATTTATCGTGTAGATTCAAATCAAACCTACCTTATTTCTTGGGTTGTAATTGATACAGACCCTGATACCTTTATTGTGTACAAAGATGAAACAGTATTCCTTGATGGAAAATGGAACAGTGGTGTACCTATTATCGTCAATGTCACTGGTCTTCAACCAGGTCGATATAATTATACCCTCCTTGTTTTTGATAAGGCTGGTCACAAAAGCAAGTCTACCGTATTTGTCACCGTGACACCCAGGAATTTCCTGTCTGAAAGTGCTGATCGGATTGAACACTTCCTGAAAAAAATTACACTAAAATCCATTCTTAATCTTTCACCAATCATCATTTTTCTTTATTTATTGACCGAATTTATTCGAATTCAATACAATCTCCACAAAAAGAAAAAGATTGTCAAAAAAAGACAAATAGAGGAGACGTGGGATGAGCTTAAGTCTAACTATGATGAATTTATCGATAACATGTTTCCCTATAAGGAAAAAGAGTGATTTGGCATCAGATATATTGTCTTATTTTTTGAAAAGAAGCACAAATAAATCCATTATTTGATTTCAATAATTCTTCGTCCACTTGATCACTCATGACCGCACCAAGAAGATATGCGAGATGCTTTTCTTTTGCAACCTCTATCATTCTCGGTGAAATAATTCCATCAATGAGTGTTGAATGGACACCATCTAATTTTTTCAAATAATCGTAAGCTTTTGCTGTTGGAACAATTTGAATGGGGTTATGATTTTCATCAAGGAAAACTGTTTGCAAGGAATGCCTGATTTTCCGTATCATTGAAACCAATGGTCTAGGAACCGTATGGGTGACAATTTTCCGAACAGTTCTCTTCCTTGGCTCTGATGGTTTTCTTTGGCTGTATCTTTGAAGCTTTCTACCGCCACCATCTTTCTTTTTGGAGTAACTCCTAGCCTTTATTGCCTTTGGTTTCTTTAGCTTGGTTGTTCCAGATTTTCTTTTGAGTTTCATCTCTGAAAGTCTTGTCACTTTCTTCTCTGGCTCAACCTTGACTTTCTTGATCTTGGAATCAAGATCCTTCTTTTTAGTAATCAATTTTGCAGATTTTTTACCTTGTTCGCCCCGTTTTCTCCCTTTCTTGAAATCCTCGATCTTATCGTTGTAATAAAGGAAGTCTGCGTCTTCTAACCGAACTTTGTTTTCCAAGGCCTTAATCAATTGCTTTTTGGAAAGATCCTCAACTTCCTTATTTTTCGGGGCTCTTGCAACAAAATCAATTGATATCCCTTGTGATAAAAGATTCTTGAGGATTTGATCACCGCCTCCATCACCGTCCAAAAAGACTGTGACTGACTTCCTTTTACACAAATTTTTCAGTGTTGATGGGATATTACTTCCCCTAACTTCAACGGCATTGGTAATATGGGCCTTAAGCAAATTCATTACATCTGCCCGACCTTCAACAAGAATGATTGATTCACTCCTGAGAAGGTCAGGTCCAGCAGTTAATGCATCTGGTCCATATTTGATTGGTTTAAGCACCCTTGCGGTTTTTTCAACCGTTTCAATTAGGTTTTCTATTTCTGGCTCTCCTGGCCAAGACTTCATAATTTCCGCTGCCCGTTTTGCAATAGTATTACGTTTTTCTTTTCGTACATCTTCAATTCCAACAAGTCGAACTTTTGCCTCATTGGATCCTACTCGATCTACTGTTTCTAAAGTGGCAGCTAAAATGGCTGTCTCAGTTTTGCTAAGGCTTGACGGTACTTCAATTGTTCCAATTGTCTTTCCCTTGGATTTCTTGATCCTCAGGACAATCCGTCCAATCCTTCCAGCCTTTTGCAGTTGCTTGAAATCCATTTCCTCCCCCAACAATCCTTCAGTCTGTCCAAACAGCGCGCCTACGATATCTGACTCTGATGCCATTCCTTCTACAACAATTTCTGCTGTGAGTCTATATTTTATTGATTCTTCATATGTTTTTGCGCCGATAGTAAAGACCTCCAATCAGTGATTTTACTTTCGTAATACTACTGCATAATTCAACTTTCTTTTCCAACATTATAAATGTATATTTCCTCTCCAAATTAATTGAATGTAACTGCTGGACTTGCTCTTCTCGTCATCGGTTTCCCTCAGGAAGCCCTCGATCCAGCAAATGAATTTCATATCACTGGAAAATAAGAATACTTGTTTGTTCTTCTTTTTTTTATCTCTCATTTTACAAACATTTATGTTTGTGACCGTTACATCCCTATTAAACAATGTTCGATTTGTGATAGTTATGCACCGAGACGTACTTGAATTGTTTATAATTGTCAATTCTGTCCCTGTCCTCCATCTGAACCAAACAAAGGAGGACAATTCTGATACGGTGCTGAAAGCAGGACGCATTTCTGCTCAGGATATGCTTGGAGAAGAGACAACAGGGGAACTGATCCAAAAAGAAGTTCTCTCGGATTCAGTTATTTATTACGGTCGAGAGGAGGATATTCTTCTTGCATTGAGAGTTAGTCGATCTATGAGTGATCAAGGAACCCATTCCCTTTTGCAAAAAGTTATTTCACTTGTAAGGCTTTACAAGCCAGCTCTATACAATAGTTTCGGTGATCGCGAAATTTTGCAACCCCTGATAAATCGTCTCAACTATATTCTTGGATCAACATTACCCACAAACCCGTTTTCCATGGCAAAAATCAATCAAATGATGGGTGAGTTCCTTGAAACATTTCCATACTTTGACAGGATTGGTTTGGTTACTCAGGAAGGTTGGGTTGTCAATATTTTTGAACAGGAAACATATGTCCCTACAAAAGTCAGTAAGTATGTTTGGCGTAATTCTGTTGAAATCTTGCACCTTTCCTTGGGAAATAGAAATAATGGTACAATTGTAAATGACGACGAATCAATATGGTGGTTGAAACCTATTTATTTTAATGACTATACGGCGCCTAATGGACAATCATGGTGGGCGCTTATTGTTCAGGTAAATTTGGCAAGGCTCTATATGGATGCCAGAAAACCAATCCCGAAAGAAATTGCTGCTGGAAAGACTTTTTCTGTTTCAAGCAAACTCCTTCAAAAGTTGCAAATGGAGATAAATTCCATTTTCTTCCAAAATATGGCGCCGATTATTCAAAAAATGGTGGAACGGGAAACGAGAAACCAAGGAAGATCTGGTCCTCTTGGAAAGATAATTGCTTTTGCAGAATATTTTGCAGAAAATCCGCTTAATTTCAAAATATTGAACGAAACCGCCATAATCGAAAATGATGACTCATCCCCTAAATCCTTTGTGTCAACAAATGTTCTTGAAAAAATCGTCTTTTTTGATTTGAAGGACTTTTGGTCTAATCCCACTGATACCATATTCCTTACTTTGGATTTGCCAAACCTCAAGTTTTTCATTAGCCAATTATTGAAAAGGCCTTATTCAAAAATATACTTTGGTCCTGGTTCTATTGACCCTTTAGCCTTGAAAAACAGGTTTGAGAGTAATATTGAAATTTATGTTGAAAATACATTTGAGCTGCCACCTATAGCTACTGGAAAAATTCAATCTATTAGCTTTGAAACCGAGATTTCGCAATATGTGTTTCTGTTTCTGGAAAATGACAACTCCAATAACTTGGTTGCCATTTTTCGAAAGGAAAATGACTCGATTTTCTCTGGTTTCTACTCTGCCAACAATGATTTAACCAGTCTCTCTTTTAATCAAATTCAACAACTTAAGCTTGTATAACTTATTCTCTTCTTTGGATAAATGAATATACAACGTATGCAATTAATCCCAGAATGACAATCCCCATGAATGTTCCCCAAACTGGATCGAACAATGCTCCTTTCTGTGGAAGCTCTGGCTCAGAGATTGTGAACAATAGGGATGAACTGATTTTATTTCCTGCTTCATCCCAAATCTCCAATTTAGCCTCATATACGTCAAAGTCGTTATAGGTATATGTGAAAGACTTCATTCCTGTCACTTCTACAGAAACACCATTTCCCAAATCCAAAGTTGCAATCCTGATTCCCGAATGGTCATCTTCAAAATCAAATGTGAATGTGACTGTCTTGTTGAATCGAGTTACAACTGCTCCATCAAAATCAGTTGAAAATGATTTAATCGTGGGAGCCACTGCATCGGTAATGACAGTATATTTTTCAGAGGCATTTAAGTTCTTGTCAGTGTATGCTGTAATTTGAATTTCAAAATCCTTATTCATTTCGAGTGTTTCATTGATTGAAGTCTGGTTTGAATTTGATTTGATTACCTGAGTACCATTGTTTGATAAATCTACTATCTTAACCTCAATGCTTGTAATGTTTCCTTTTGGAACCAACGCTGATGCATTGATGAACAATGTGGGATTGTTGGTATAAACTGTCTTGTTGATGATCGGAAATTCATGTGGAATTTCAAAAGTCAATCCCAATTCAGGTGTGCCATCTCCCACATCTACACTTTGTGTATCAAATTGTGAAAGAAGCACGGTATGGTTTCTTGCATTGTCAAAAATAAACACAATAGTTCTCCAAATAATTGATCGTCCTGGATCAAAACTGCCTAAATCCAATGTGGCATTGAATTCCCCTGATGTAGTGTTTACATTGACACTTGTAAAGTTTGCAATTTTATATAGACTGCTTGTTGAAACCCTCCATTGGATACCATATGTTGCATTTGGATTATGCCCCTTGCCTGATAGGGTAATCGTGACATTCTCATTCTGAATGTAAAAGTCATCCACTGCCTCAGTTTCAGGAGAAACATCCAATGAAAACATATTTCTTATTTGGTCGGCATCCTCCGAGACTCCATTGACTTCCGCATAGAAAATCGCATATTCTGCTGTCAAATTAAAGGTAATCCTATATTTTGAAACAGTGACATTGACCAATGGGTTTTCCAAATCATATGGCAATACAAATTCTGTCTTGTTTTCAGTGGAAACATATTCCATGGCGGGTGCCGTTTTGTTATTGTAATCCAGTGTTGAATTAACCCCTGGGATGTTTATATGCAATAATGGTCTTGTTTCTTGGGTTCCATTTACAACAAGGTAGGTAAGTGTGTAATTTTCAAATAAATCCGCCTTAACAATCGCACCAAGTCCCAAGCTATCGTTTCTTTCCCTCAACATTGAAACAGAAGATCCGTTTTGAAAAGTCACACTTTCCAAAATCGGTCGGGAAAGATTTGTTGCAACCTGTGCAAGGGTCGTTTGAGTCGGATGCTCTATCCCTTTTAGTGTTATTGGTTCCGTCACATCAATGTTCGATGCGATAACACTAAAATAAGAAAGGAAGAGCAATGTAAGGAGTGTTGTTGTTTTTGCTAAATTTCTTAGTTTCATAATCCAAAAACCTACCTAACGGATGAATCTACGTAGAGTTCGTATTTTCTAGGTCTCATGGAAGAATTTCGATTTAAATACATTCTCTTAAAGTGCTCAATTCAACTTCAATAATCATCCCAAACTCATCCTAACGGATAATTTTCACTTTATCTGCAGAAATCAATAACCAGCCTGTATGGCTTGTCAAATAATATTTCGAATGATAAACTCCCTGAAGATTGCGTGTGCTTTCTGAATCCTGAAAAATGCTTTTAAGATCAATAAGGAGCGTTCCTGACGAGATATTTTTTGTCACTGCTTGGTTTTCATACAGTTCTCCCTGATGGATTCTTATCAGCAAATCTGCTTTTTCTCTTCTTTGTATTATCTGGATGCCTCCCTTTTCAATCAACCCCAAATTGTCAACGGACGATATTATGTCCTCAAATCTTAATTTACCTGTATCCATCACTAGATTTGTATAATGGGGATGTGGTGGAAATTCAAAGCTATGCGGCGGGAACCGATTTAGTTTATATCGATACGCATTGCCTCCATATTGGATGTATTCTCTTAATTCATCTTCCTTTGCGATTACTTCCCCATTATCCAATATTCTCATAGGATAGGTTTTAATTCCTTCATCATCAATCGTTGTGGATGTGTATGAATATGGTTTCAAGGGGTCTTCATAGATGTTGGTTCTTTCTGAAAAAATTTCATTAGACATTCTAAAGTCTGTTTCAAGTAATATTTTAGCCACTATTTTCCCAAAAATCTCTGGACTCAAGATGAAATGGTCATAGTTGTCTGTCACTTTGGTTTGTGGTTTTTCTTTCATAAATCCTTTGTGCCTGCTGAAGGTCATGATCTTGGATTCAAAATCCCTCAAGTCCTTCCCCAAATTGAACTTTCCATTTATTTTGACAGATTTTGACTTTTCAAAACTTTTTGATACAAAAAGACCTCTTTGAATTTCCCATGTCTCTTCCGAATACGAATTGGTAATCAATTTAATTTCTTCAGTCTTCTCAACCTTGCTTTCAAATTTATCGTCCACTTCGAGAATTTCATGATTGAACTTCTCATCAAACGCCTGAAATGAAATCTTAGGAATGGCAACCCTGTTTGGTCTTAATGGTGCAAAATCCCTTTCTTCGATTGAACTCAATCTGTTTGCTTTTTCTGAGATGATGTCCAATAGTTTACTTGCTTGGGATACCGTTCCAGTAAAAAATCCAAATCCATTCTGGCTTGAGATTACTCGGATCGCTAGACCAGTTGACGATAACCCATTCACTGATTTTATTGTTCCATATTCTTCTATTGTCTGTTTTAAATGATGAATGAACACCTCAAAAGATTTGATTGATTTAATTCTATCTAGCCTTGTAACAATATCATCTTTTATTTGATGCAATTCATCTATCAAGATCGTAACCTCACATTTTCTATTGCCACTTTTGGTGAGATCATTCCTACTGGGATTCTGTCGTTGTTTTTTATGCAAAACGCAGGTCTATTTATTATGTCCTTTCCAATAGCTCCCAAGTTCCTCAAAACATCTACTGCATTCCCATAAAATGGTGGGCATAGAAATATATCTCTAAGATCCCCATCTTCAATCTTCTGAATGTACTGTGGGTATATCATAAAATGACCCGTAGAAACATCGGCAGATGCAAAAAACATGGGTCCAATAAAATAACCATTGTTTGACCTCTCCAAAAGCTCTTCTGTTGTAAAATCTCCTGGTTCTATGATCAAATTGGATTGACGAACTTGCGGTTTCGTTTTATAGGTGCTTGACCTAGTGTTTCCAGTCGGCATGACATTTCTTTTCAAATCTTTTAACCCATAAAGCATAGTGTTTAAAATTCCTTCTTCTATTATCATTGCTCCTGCTGCCTTGAATCCTTCATCATCAAACCCATAGGATCCAACAGAATCAATTCCCTTATCGTCAATTACGGATACATGGCTTGGTGCCACTTTTGTTCCCAAATAGTTTTCTAAATATGTGGAAACATTATTCTCGCTCTCAACTGCGTGACCAATGGTTTCATGAAATAAGGTCCATGTAGCATCATTCGAAAAAAGCAATGGTCCCTCTAACCTCGTTTCTATTTTCGCTTTTGATAGGAGGTTCGCCTCTGCTGAAATTTCTGTCACTGTCTTCAACAATTTTTCCCATGAGATGGACGACATGTGAATCCCGCCAATCATTCGATATAGGTCAATTTTCCAGTGTTTTATTGAAATCAAATGAACTAAAAGATATACCCTCGAAAATTTTTGGACAATGTGTGCTCCCGATGAAGATGTGAATGTCTTTTGCTCTTCCTCTATTTCTAGACTTAATGTTATCTTGAAGTCATCTTTGAGGTATTCTTTCAAATGTGTCCTTATGTCGTTCAATAGATTTTCTCCCTCATTTTTCAAAGAATCTCTATCAATGTCCCCAAATTTCAGAATACCTTTCGGAAAGTGTTGCTGTTCAAATATTTGATCATATGAACCCCCTATTTGTCTTCTCTTGATTGAATTTGTGAATTCATCGATGCTTCGTTGTGGATTGCGCATATTGTCCAATGCCAAAAAATTGTCTGTATCAGATGTCATGTGTCGGAAACAAGTCCCAAAAGATAAGTTTTCCTTTTCCTCAAAATGACCATTATGGTTCATTGTAAACTTTTGATTCTTTATATTCACTGATCTTCCATGAACTATACCGCCGACTTTCTCCTCAATTTCAAGTGTGAGCAGATAAAGGTCTAAGGGTTCAGTTGACACTAACAATGTTTCTCATCAATGTTGATAAATGTCGCCTTATGCCATTTATTATACTGGTTTTTTTGATTACTTCGTGAAACGTATATTTAATTACTTGTTTTTTGATTATCATTTTGAGTGATGGACATCGAAAAAGCCGTTGAGACTCTGATGAAACTAGGTTGGTCAGAATACGAGTCAAAAACCTATGCGGCTTTAGTCAAGGAAGGGCTCTCTACAGCCTCCCATATCGCAAAAAATAGCTCTGTGCCTTCAAACAAAGTCTACCAGATATTGGACCGCCTTTCTTCAAATGGTTTTGTCAATAAGATCCAAGGAAAAGGAAGTCCAACACTATACGTGGCCAAACCGCCGGAAGAGGTACTTTCCATCGTGAAAAAAGATTTTGAAAGCCTTGTCGAAGAAGCACAAATCGCCCTTGGCGAAATCCAAGAGCGCCAAAGATGGAGAGAGTTCCCTCATGCCTTTACAATCACTAGCAGGGGTGAATTGACTGCCCAATTGAAACTCTTGATTGACCGTGCTGACGAAGAAATTGTCTTGATGTTGGATACGCTTTCAGAACTCAATAATGGTCGACTCATTCAGCTTCTAATCAATAAATTCCAGGAAGGCGTGAAAATACTCATTATAACTGCAATCCAGGGTATCAATGACCCCTATGAGATTGAGGTTTTCCACAAGCTCAATCCCCTTGAAATTCGAATCGCTGATGGCAAATTCTCCCATATAACTTTAGTTGTCGATGGAACTGTCTCATTGCTTGCCACTTATGCCCTGAACTCTCCTGCAGGATTGGAAAAATCTTTTGTTGGTCTGCTTGTTGAAGACCAAACCTTTGCTAAGCTCCTTAGAAAAACCATTGTCTATGAATGGAAAGAGGCCACCCCTGCCTTGAGAAATTAATGTTTTACGTTTATTGAAGAAACTATTTAATATACTGCTATGATTTTGCATTGTGGGTTTTCATGGCAAACACTTCGATGACATCAATTTAGACAGCACTCCACAAATGTCTTTTGGGGCTTTGGCCAACTATGTCTCCAGATGCGCATCAATTGCCATGAATTTGCATTATTCTCCATTGTTGCTACAAGGAATTCTAAATTTGGATCCACAACTCTGGAAATCTTACCCCCAAAAAGTCTTTGCTACAATCGGTATGTCTGCGACCTTTTTTGATGCTGCAAAACGTGGTATCCTTGTTCAACGGGAGTATCTCAATTACTTTGAAGTTGAACTTGGAATGCTTTATTCCCAAGCATATAAACAAGTTGGAGAATGGCAATCAGGGAATCCCAATCGTTTTATCAGGAACATTTTTCTGATGGTTCCTCTTTCTCTTGCGGCAGGTTATGAAATCTCAACCAGAGATAGTTTTAAATCTGGCATTAACATCAAAATCATTCAACATGAAGCATCCCAATTCATAGCTGAATCCATTCCTGACGACGTAGTGGCAGTAGTTGAAATGCTTTTCACCCTCGGCGAAAATGATAAGGACATGGGTGTACTTGCAGATGCGAAAATTGTCCAGTCAATTGAAGACTTTGAAAAAAGTGAACTCTCGTTGCTTGACTTCTTTAAAATGTCTGGTATTCATAACCTAGTCTATGAGGAACTCTCAAATAACTTTGAAATAATATTCAATACTGGCTTGCACAGCTTTGAGGAAGCATTTAATGAAACAAATGACATCGTCACCTCAATCGGACACACTTACCTCTCGCTTTTAAGTGAGTATAAGGACAGCTATTTGATTGCCAATGGATTTGATGAAGCCGCGAGAAAGGCATTGTCCAGAGGGAAGGAAGTTATGGATATGGGAGGTCTTCTAACTGACGAAGGGAAAAAGGGGGCTCGTGATTTGATCAACTCAATGAAGGGTATCACTCCTCGATCCATAGAGGCATTGACTAGTTCAGTTACTTTTCTGGCAGTGCTTGGTGGAATTCGTCCTTAGAATCGAATCAAATTTTGTGGTTACTGAAGATTTAATGGAAAAGCTTATATAGTATGCGAGGTATTATACATTTGATATAATACTTGGAGCATCATACTGTTCTTCGGATATATGGTGATCATTATGGCGGAAAACAAGCAAACTTTAGAACAAAAGAATCCAAAAGACAAACCTCAAAACAGTGGGAATGGAAAAGAAAATTCTGAAATCACTGATACAAAAATCGCCAAAGAACAAAAGGAAGAGACTGGTATGAATACCAAAGAGGAAAAAGGGAATAAAACTCAGAAAGGTGAAAATAAAGACCTTAACGAGGAAAAAGAGGACAAAGATGAGGAAAATAAAACTCAAAATGAGGAAAAAGAAGAAATGATGCAAATACCGAAGAAAAGATATGAAGAATTGGTTAATGCTGAGGCTGTTGCACTTGAAGAAGTTAAACGTGCAAGGGCAGATAGCATAAATTTCAGAAGACGTGTTGAAAAAGAAAAAGAAGAATTTAAAAAATTTGCCTCAGCACAGGTTTTCAAGAAATTGATTCCTTTATTGGATGATATCAAAAGACTGATCGAGCATGGAAGGGATGAAATCCCTGAAGTGCATTTCCAATCAGTCTTGAATCTTGAGCAAAGGCTTGAATCAATATTCAAGCAAGAAGGTGTCAAGATCATTGAAATCAAGAAAAAAGAGACAAAATTCGATCCAAAATTCCACGATGCTGTATATGCACAACCAACTGATGAAGTTGAGCCAAATGTCATATTGGAAGTGGTTTCCAACGGATTTTATAAGGATAACACTGTCTTAAGACCTGCAAAGGTTGTAATCTCAAAAGCTGTGGAAAAACAAAGCACTTCCGAGGAAAAGGAAGGGCAGGGTGTTTCCACTGACCAAGAAGGGCAGGATGATGCTTCAAGTATTGAAAACAAGAAATAAAGGTGATAGATATGGCAAAAGAAATAGTAATTGGTATTGATCTTGGAACAACTAACTCTGTAGCAGCTTATCTGGAAAATGGACAACCAAAAATTATTCCTTCCGCAGAAGGTGGAAATCTTACTCCATCTGTTGTTAGCTTTAACGAAGATGGAAGTGTGGTTGTCGGCATTTTGGCCAAAAGACAAGCTGTAGCAAATCCCGAAAACACCGTAATTGAATCAAAAAGGTGGATGGGTACTAACAAAAAATGGAAAATACATGGCAAGGAATACACACCACAAGAAATCGGTGCGTTTGTCCTTCAAAAAATCAAAAAGGATGCCGAGGAATACTTTGGCCAGCCAGTAAATAAGGCTGTAATAACTGTTCCTGCCTATTTCAGCGACAGCCAAAGGACGGCAACAAGGGATGCGGGCCGCATTGCCGGTTTCGAGGTATTGCGACTCGTGGCTGAACCAACTGCTTCCGCATTGGCTTATGGACTTGAAAAAGATAAAAGCGAAACAATTCTTGTATATGACCTCGGTGGTGGAACCTTTGACGTTTCCGTTCTTGAGCTTGATGAAGGCATCTTTGAAGTGAAAGCAACATCAGGAAACAACAAACTCGGTGGAAAGGATTTTGACCAAAGAATTGTTGACTGGCTGATTGAAGAGTTCAAAAAAGAAACTGGAATCGATCTCTCAAATGACAGGATAGCATTGCAAAGGCTCAAGGACGCTGCAGAAGAGGCAAAAATTGCTCTTTCCACAGTGATGCAAACTACAATCAACTTGAACTATATAACTGCGGATGCAAGTGGTCCAAAACACCTTAACAAGACATTGACCCGTGCAAAATTTGAAGAACTCACCAAAGATCTTGTAGAGGCAACAAGAGGTCCGCTTTTACAGGCCGTTAAGGACGCTGGAAAAACAATGGACGATATTGCAAAAGTTATCTTGGTTGGTGGTTCAACAAGAATTCCCGCTGTACAGAAACTGGTGAAAGAAATCACTGGAAAGGACCCATACAAGGGGATTGATCCGGATCTTGTTGTTGCTGAAGGGGCGGCCGTTCAAGCAGGTGTCTTGACTGGTGAGGTTGAAGACGTACTTCTGTTGGATGTTACCCCATTAACATTGGGTGTTGAGACACTTGGTGGTGTAATGACCCCTATCATTGAAAGAAACACCACAATTCCTACAAGGAAATCACAAATATTCAGCACTGCTTCAGATAACCAAACCAGTGTGGAAATCCATGTCTTGCAAGGTGAAAGACCAAGGGCTAAGGACAACATTTCACTTGGTAAATTCTCTCTTGTTGGCATTCCTCCAGCACCTCGTGGTGTTCCACAAATTGAAGTTACCTTTGACATAGACAGTAACGGTATTGTTCACGTTTCTGCTAAGGACAAGGCCACTGGCAAGGAACAGAAAATTACAATTGACCGTGCCCAGACTTCCCTGTCTGAAGAGGAAATCCAGCAAAAGATCAAAGAAGCAGAAATGCATGCCGAGGAGGACAGGAAATTCCGTGAGCTTGTCAAGGCGAAAAATGAACTCGAAGCCCTCACAATTGGTATCCGTAATGCATTGAGGGAGGCTGGTGACAAGTTGACGGAAGATGAGAAGAAAGAGATCGAGGAAATGGTGAAGAAAGCTGACGATGCCTTGCAATCTGAAGATATGGATACTGTAGTGCAAGCAAAAGAAAGATTGACAAAGGACTTCGAAAAATATGCCGCTAAACTCTATGCTGGACAAGGCATCCCGAATCAAGGCAATTTTGGAGTGACTCCTGAAACCGCAAAATCTGAAGACAGCACTCCTTCAGACGACGGATATATTGATGTGGATTATGAAGTTGAAGACGAATAGGCATAAGAACTTTTAACTTCATCATGCTAGCATAATTAATTAAAAAATACTTAATTTAATTATAAAGGACGGATTATTATGGCTGATAAAGAAGATTATTATAAAATTTTGGGTGTTGATAGGAATGCAGACCAGGAAACCATCAAGAAAGCGTACCGTAAAATGGCTATGAAATATCATCCTGATAAATATAAGGGTAGCAAAGAAGAGGCTGAAGAGAAATTCAAACAATTGAATGAGGCTTATTCCGTCCTTTCTGACCCTGAACAAAGACGGATTTACGATCAATTTGGACATGAGGGACTAGATCCCAGCCTTAGAAGAAATGTATACGAAACAGACCCCTTCGATTTCATCTCATCAATTTTTGGTGACCTTTTTGGTGGTGGTTTTCGAAGAAGAGGTGGTTTTGATGACTTTGGCTTCCAAACTGGACGTCAAAGAGTCAGAAAAACAAAAGGAAAGGATGCTGTACTTGATCTCCATCTAAGCTACGAAGAAGTTTACTCTGGAACGTCCAAAAAGGTCAAACTCCCTTACCACAAAGCATGCAATGTTTGCCATGGTTCTGGTGCAGAACCTGGAAGTGAAATGAGAACCTGTCCCCAATGTGGTGGTCATGGTGTCGTTGAGGAACGTACTAGACAAGGTATGTTTGTCCATATTACAAGAAGCACTTGCAATAGATGCAAGGGTCAAGGGGTTATTCCTTCCAAAAAATGCAAAACCTGCGGTGGAAGGGGTCATCTGAATGAAAGGGAGGTCATCTCGGTAAAGATCCCTCCTGGCGTTGATGAAGGTGAATTAATCCGAGTTCAAGGAAAGGGATACCCTTCAGACAGTGGTGGGGAACCTGGTGACCTCATCTTTCGGATCTCCCTGAAACCACACCCAATCTTCCAGAGAAATGGACTGGATACATATATGGAGTTAAGAGTTCCCTTTGATATCGTGGCTCTTGGTGGTGAAATTGACGTGCCCGTTATCGGGGGCAAGGACGAAAAGCGAACTGCAAAGCTCAATGTTCCTTCAGGAACACAAGTCGGAGATAAATTGAAACTCAAAGGCGTGGGTTTTGTTCGTAAAGTCAGGGGTAAAAACCATGTTGGGGATGGCTATTACATAATAACCATTGATGTACCAAAGAAACTTTCAAGAGAAGAAAAGAAAGCTCTCTTGGAATACAGGCGTGCAAGAATGGCAAAATAACTAAAATCAAAGTAAATCCAATTGGTTTTTGAATTCCTTTTCAATCTCTGCATATTTGTCTTCATCCTTTTCATTTTCACCTAAATCATTTTTGTTCTGCTCAAGACTAGATTGATCTTTTTCCCCAAGTGATTTTTCTTCAAGGTCGACTCCCGCCCGTTCCATTAGTTTATCAAAGTCTATGTCTGGCTTTTCTCCAGTCACTTCAACCAAGTTTGATAAAATCTCTGTGAGTATTAGGTCCAATTTTGTTAGACGTTCCTCTTTTTCAATTTCTTGCATTTTGTCAATAATCTTTCCTGATGCTTTGACAAGTAATGTGAGTGATTGGCTTGGGCTGATATTTCTCTGCACTGTATTTATTTCTTTTAAAATTCGAGCATAAATTGTTTCTAAAATTCGTCCTAGATGCATTTCCTCATTTTGTCTCCCTGCATTCTTAATTTCCTCAAGGTCTGCATCTAACGTTGAGAGCAAAGTATTCCAATGTATTTCAGACCTAACGAAAATATCTTCCAAGACGGGATAGATTCCTCTTTTCAATGCTTCAATGTTTACTGAAATCTGATTGGAAATGTTTTCATGTTCCACCCGCAAATTCATATCAGATTTGGATAGTCGCTGTTTTATTGTCTCCATGATTCGGGAAAGTATTGTCACAATTTCAAAGGAAAGTGCCTCTATTTCTTGAACCCTGATTCCTTCAATCTTTTCTATGGAAGCAATGACTTGGTCTCTCAAGTTTATGAATTCTGACAATGGTTTATCCAGTTGCTTACTTAATTTTTCGAAAACTGACTGATTTCCCTCCTCTAATTTCCTGTTGATGGATTTCCTATAATTTTCAATTGAATCGAAAATTCTCTCATTCATTTGGTTGAAATAATGCTCCATGCTTGAAAGCAATGATTCCTTCATTGCACTGAATTCTCCTGTCAATATCAGTCCAACATTTGCTTGGTTTTCTTCGAGCTTTACCAAGTTCTTTTTCGCCAAGGCTGTAGCTTTATCCAAAATTTCAATAAATATGTTTTCCAATTCTGAAATTCTTCTGGAAGCCTCTTTAAACATAGCTGGCAGTTTCATTGAATGAAAGTCATTGAAATCATAGGCCAATAGCCTTAATGACTTGTATATGTCTTCAAAACTTTCCGTAATCTGACTGATTGTTTCCGTCTCAAAACTATTTTTTGTCTCATTTAAGTCAGAAAGTGCCTTATTGGTCTTTTTGACATAATCCTCCCTTTTTTCTTTTATTTTTTCAAAAGAGTCAGAATATGTTGTTGAAATCTCGATTTTTCCATTTTCCAATTGCTGGAATATCTTTTCAAATGGGTCTGTCTGAATTTGTTTCTTCCTTTGATCCGATGTTTTCTTCATCTCAATTATTTCTTGTGAAAAATTTGTCAACATAGCCTCCTTAAATGATTTTATCTGCTCATTATTTTCTTCTATTGACAAAGAGCCTGCTGATTCCCTTGGTACTAACACAAAACGTTCCTGGATCTCATTGAATGCTTTGAGTAGGATTCCTGAAGTTGCATTGATAAGATTGTCTGTAATGCCTATTTCTTCCAATTCATGCTCTATTTCACTCTTAAAATTCAATAAGGCATCTTTTGTCAAATCCAGCTGGTTGTGGGCTGTGTTTTTGATTTTCTCAACGGAAAAAGAACTTGAATCTGCCATATCTGTCAAACTCGTTTTGAAAGACTCAATCAAATCTGTCTCTGTCTGAAGCATCAAGCTTACAATGTCCCGGAAACTGGTTTTTGTTTCTTCCTCTGTTTGCTGAATCCCTTCAATTCCTATTGCCAACTTCTTCTCTGTCTGCTCAATTGATTTCCTGAGCTCATTTTCCATTGAATTTAAATTCTGTAATATGTTCTGTTGAACTCCCTTACTGCTCTGGTTTAATGCATCCAATGCCTCAACAACATCTTTCAGAATTGCCTTGTTCAAATAAAAGACTGAACTGATTAGGTTCTCTATGCCTGAAATGGATTCTTTTTCTGTTAGCTCACTTACTTTTTTCAATTCCAAATTAATGCTTTCCAATGTCTTTTTTGTGTCCATAAAAAGTAAGTCAACAATTTGTTTAGTCTGTGAAGCAATTTCATCCAGGGAGGAAAATACAAGGGATCCGAGCAATTCATCTAAATTATTTATGAAATCTGTCTGGGAACGATTAAGCTTATTGATTTCCATTTTTATTAGTTCAATTCCTGTTGTCGATCTTGACTTGTAAGAGGAAAACTTGTCTTTAGTCACCAACAACTGGTTTGAGAGATTTTGAAGTACATCATCCAATATTTGTAGGGGATTGTTTGTCTGCCCTTGGGCCAAAATTGCAGGAATCTGAACCTTCAAATTGTCCAAACTCTCATTTATCTTTTCCAATGCATTCTCATAAGAGCTTTTGATTTCAATTAGCGACTCCTTTGCCAACTGATTGCTGAATTGGGAAATCATCTGGAACTTTCCCAAAAAATATTTTTCCGTATCTTCTGTATTTTCTAGTTCTGAAAGTTTTGATTTTATTTGATCAATCAATTTGTCGATGAAAATCCGTAAATTTCCGAACTGTGTCTTATATGTGCTGTCATAATCTCTGAAAATCTTCTCCATTATGGAGAAAAACTCAGTTATCACTTCTATGTACTTTTTTAACTGTCTTTCACTATTTACCTCATTTAGGTCAAGAAATAAAATTTCCTCAACAATCCTTTGAATTATCAACTCCAACGGGGGTGATTTGATTCTTTCGTTTTCTTTTTCAAAAACCTTCCAAGCTGTCAGCTTTGTGATGAGATCATTCGGGAAATACTCTTGAAGTTGGATTTCATCATATTCCTGCTTTACCGTATTGACTAGTTTTAGCCACTTTTCTAGGATATCTTGTTCCCTCAGCAATGAAATGTAATTTGAAGGCATTACAAAACAACAACAACATGAAAAATTAATTATATTTATGTTACACTACGTTGGTTTTGATTATCCTTTTTTCTTCTTTTCCAAAAGGGTTTTTCCTATTTTATAGAATGCCTCTTCTACATTTTCCCCTGTGAGCGCTGATGTTTCTATATAGTCAATGCAATTCAGTTCCTTTGCCTTTGCAATCCCTTCCTCTTCAGAGACCTCCCTCAAATCCTCAAGGTCATTCTTGTTTCCAACCAAAATGAATAGTGAATTAGGTGATTCACTTTTTGCCTCCTTGATCCAATTGGCAACGTTTTCAAATGTCTGACGTCTTGTCAAGTCAAAAGTTACAAGTGCTCCCATTGCTCCCCTAAAGAACATACCCCGCATGGCTTTGAATCTATCTTGCCCTGCTATATCCCATAGACTAAAACAAACTTTTGTATCGTCTATTGTTTCATACCTGCTATACGGTTCCATGCCAATCGTCATAAGGTATGCCTTTTGGAACTTCCCGTGAACAAAACGTTGAACCAATGCGGTTTTACCTACTGCACCGTCACCCAAAAGCAAAATCTTGAATGTATATGAATAGTTTTGTGACATGTTTCTTTCCCTTGTAAATTCCTTAATGAATTTTGAGATTGGTATTCTATAAATCAATCGATTACAAATTAAGTGTTGTCACAGTTGAATGCAATAATTTGACATCATGGATGAACCAAATGCCCTTTAATCTCTTGATTTTCTATATGAAGCCTTGCAAATCCTATTCTCTCCAAATGTACAATCTCATCTTGTGAAATTGACAATAAATTGTGTTCACCTTTAAATCTGACTTTTTTAAGTGATTTCTTGTTGATTTTCCCCTTGCTTGGTTCCAAGAGATCTGGAACAATCAACAACCCTTCTTTGGCTGTCTGCGTTGGAACCCACTGTATCTTCGGAATTTTTGCAGTAATTTCCTGACTTTCTGCATAAGTGCAGATTCTTATTCCACTTTTTTCATCCACTGACTTGACCGTAATATTATATAGGTCTTTCAAACGAATTGTGTTTCCTGGCTTGAAATATGACTTGTCTTGAAAGTCAATGTAGAATGAATCTTTTGTATGGATTTTCCTGTAACCTTTTTTCTTATTTTCCGGAATGTAGGGAAGTTCCACTTCTCTCTTTGGGGCATTTTGCACATAAATTACAAATGGCTTCCTGACAGCAAAGAAATGACGGCTTTTTGGTGTCAAATGTATTCTATTGAACTTGACTAGGTCACTCCATGCAATTGTTGTACTTCGAGGAGTCGTTCCTTTTTCCCTTATAAGATCCGTAATGACTTCTGGTTGTATCCCCCTTTTCTTCAATCCTTGGATTGTCACTAGGCGGATGTCATCCCACCCTGTTACAACGCCTGTTTCAACAAGCTCCCTAATGACCCGCCCTTTTGTCGGGCAGCCCACAATATTATACCGTCCATAACTGAAAAATGTAGGCTTCTTGCCGCCAAAGGCTTCAATCAATAAACTTTGAAGCTCTTCCCGCATAGTCCCAAATTCACTGGATCGAATGATATGTGTCGTCCCAAGCTTAAAGTCCATATATGCACTTTCGTAGTCGTACAATGGCCATAGATAATAATATCTTTCATGAAGAGGGTGCTTGGCATGAAGGATTCTGAATAAAATTGGGTCACGCATGACACTGTTATTTGCCTTCATGTCTCCCCTGAGCCTGACAACTGCCATGTTTTCCTTTACCTTGCCTGCCACCATTTCTTCGAATTCCTTTAGGTTGACATCTGTTGACTTGTTCCTGCACTCACACTCAACTCCCTCATTCCTGTTTTTCTTGACTGTCTCATTGTCACAATTACAAATGTACAAAAGTTCTTTCCTGATAAGCTTCCGGGCTGATGTGTAAAATTCCTCCATGTGGTCTGAAGCCCTGTATTCATTGTCCCATTTGGCATTTGCCCATAAAAGTCCCTCTTTTATTGCCTCATAATATTCTGGCTTTACCTTTTTGGGATTTGTGTCATCAAATCTTAAATTGACAATTCCCTGATACTTGTCCGCATACATTCTATTTATCCGATAATTGATTGCATGCCCCAAATGTGGATATTTGCTTGGATCTGGTGCATACCTCCCCACAAATTTTCCAATTTCCGCATTAGGCAATTCAACTAATTCACTCTTTGACTTTTCCGTCTCTGCTTTTTTCTGCTTCCTTATCTTCTCTTTCTCTTTCAACGCATTGGGGTCTATTTTTTGCAGTGTCTCCTCAATTTCCTCTCCTGATTTCGGAAATTCCGTGGAAATGATGTTTTCAATCAGTTCTTTCACTTTTTTTGCTTCTGCTCTCGCTTCTGGATGCTTTGCCATTACTTTTCCGATAACTGCCTTGGTGTTTGGCAATCCTCCGAATTCTTTTGCATTCAATAAGGCTTCAATATATGCGGTTTTTATTATTGGATTCTCTAAGTCTAAACTCATTTATACTAACCGAACCTTTTCTCAGCACTTAAATAAATTATGGATTATTTCAATCCAAAAATTAAGTTCAAAACTTTCTAAAGACAAAATGACTGTTTGCAAGAGGATTGTCCAATTTTCCTGCTTTCTGATTCGCGATGTCTTTCATGATTTTCAACTCAGTACAGAACGTTCCTCTTCTACAGCTTCCCTCACAATTATACTTCTGCTTTTCCGTGAAATATGATAATCTGCACTCGTTCTGTTTCCCTTGGCAGACAACCCTAAATGAACCCCTGACATCATTGGTTGTCTCCAAACTTTTCCATCTTCTGAAAAATGTGCTTGCGGATGGATGATGTGACATGGTTCCCATAAAAGTTAACTCGAATTAAATCAATAGGGAATACCTACATGTTATCATCCGAAAAATAGGGTATTATAAGCTTTCTGGGTTAGAATCCCGTTAAGAACATTGGCTTGTATTATCTGCATATTATCTTGATGTCTATAGTCTGTTGTTCGCATATACTAACTGTAAAACTAATACAAATGAAGAAACAAACAAAATGACCTCCAATGATACAATAAACGAAAGCAATCCAAAATAGGCAAATGCACCACCCAATAACAACAAACCTATTCTTGTTGAGTTTTCAAAATAAACAAATTTTGTATGGATTTGCAATGAGCCAAACTTCGCATTTACATATGATACCGCTAAAGTCACCACCAACAAGACCAATATCAATAATTTAGGAAACAATTGATTGGCGTCATTGAAGCCAAATAAAATTCCAATTAAAATCAGGATTTCAGAAATGAAGGAGCTTGCAAGATCAATAAATTCAATTCGTTTTTCTGGGTTTTCCTTCACTATATATGTTGTAATCTGGTTAATGGCCAAATAGATGGACAAGAAGGAAAGAAAAAAACGCAAATCTTCCAAATCAAATGTTAATGCACCAATTAGTGCACTTATGGCTTTCAACAATGACAACAAATGTGCAAATTTGGTGGATACAAAAAAAGTCTTTTCGTTGGTGTTTAAAGAGTCCACAATGGGCTTTGATTGGAAAATTATTAAATTATTTTGAAAAAACCATGTCTGATATTGAATAGAATCCATCAATTACTTTGCCATTCTTTTCCAACCAAATATGTTCATGACTACTGCAAATGCAATTCCAATAATGAATTGGTTGAAAACAAAAGCGATTACAGCACCAAAAGTTCCCAATACAATATATATCAGTCCAATAATCATGTCCATAGTACTGCCTTGCCTTTTAGTTGGGACAGGGTCTTCTTCCTCAAGTAATTCCCCCTTAAGTTGTTCCAATTTCTTCTTTTTCCTCTTTTCCAATTTTTTATATCCTTGCTGTCTGAGTAAATCTCTTTTAGATGGCATTCATAAGCCTTATCTCTTCAAATTTAAAAAAGTCTCCGTTAATGCGTGTAGGTAAAAAAACGTGTGGGATTTCGATAAAAAAAACACCCTCGCGGGCGTTTTTTTTGGTGTTGTTTACAAAGCGAGATTATACATCCTTTGCCATCAAGGTCTTTCTGTCGTTGGCTTTTGCCCTGCGGATCGCATTGTCAAGGACACCCTTAAGGGCCTTTTCAATTGCTTCAAGGCTGTCGCCACCGGTGTTCAGACCTGCTTCTTTGATGTATGCTCTAACTTTGGATTGGACTAGTAGTTCTACCATTTGTTGTTACCTCCGTTCCACGGTCTTTCAGACCTTCAGGAACAAATAATCTCTCACGGCTTAATATTTAAAGGTTTTGTGGGGTTCAATTCAAGATTCAATATTTCACTCTTTCTTCTCAAACCTGAGCATTTTTTCTAGCTGATCTTCCATCCAATTTCCGACAGAAATATCTGTTTTCTTTTTAAATAATGGTCGCTGAAATTGTTTATTTGTTTCATTTTCCAATAAAATCATGAACGTTGAATTTTAGAGCCCTGCCCTTTTTCCCCCTTTTTTTCATTGTGTTTTTCCCTGAATCTCCCAGAAAATGGCGCCTAAAACTTTTGCAGTTTAGCGCTCTTTATTTTCACCGTTTCATGCATTGAAGGCTTGTTTTAATATCCATTTAATTATATTGCTATGGTGTTGATAATTTTTCCAAAAGTATTGATTTTTCTATGAACAATTCTTTTCCCCCTATTTTTTATGGTCTAAACAAATGTTCAACTTTTCACCGAAACTAATTGTGAGATTGCTTGCGACTATTTCGAAAAAACTCTTATTCTTTAAATGAAGTTGTGTAATTATGCTGATTGAAATCTATGACAATGGTGAGATGCATGAGATCACCAATCATGAAACAACCCTAAAAGAAGACTCCGTGTATCTTCTTTTGAGCTATCGAAACAAAAGAACATACATATGGGCAGGAAAGGATGCAAATGTGAGAAAGAGATTTATCGCCGCAAAGGAAGCACGAAGAATTAAGATGGAGACTGGATTCCAAACGTTCAATGTACAGCATGACGATATGTTTGCTGACTTCGACGAAGACTTCAACGCCTATATGAACGATCTCAAGGCACATATTGGTCTTCCAAGTGTCTTGCAAGAGCAAAGGGAACGGATTCGAAAAGAGTATTCATCCTTGGAGCCAAGTTATGCTCCGCCTGCCCAGAAAAAACCCAAAAAGGAAAGCCAGAAAAAAGTCGATGTTATGAAAACAGCAAAATCAATTGCAGAGGAGTTTTCAAAATTGGAGAAACCTAAAGGGATGGTTAGGGACTATATAATTATTGGCGACAAAGTGTATAGTATTCTGGAAGATAAAAAATCTCTGTCTCTTTCTCCTGTAACGGATCTTCCTGATGGATTCTTTGATGCAAATGGATATGAACCCCGCATTCTGATTGAAAATGCCAAAATCAAGGGCATTGAACTTTGGAGAAAAAGATAGGTTCTATGTTTCCAATTCTTTCAGGACATAATCTATATAAAGTTGGAATAAGTCTGTAACGTTTTCTCCACTCAATGCCGATGTTTCGAGATAATCGGCACCCAATTCTTTGGCAAACGCTTCTGCTTCTTCCCTGGAAACTTCTCTTTCTTCAACAAGGTCTGTTTTGTTGCCTACTATGACGGTATATATCTCTCCTACCTGTTCTTTGACCTCATTAATCCATACTGTTATGTTTTCAAAGGTTTTTCGCCTTGTAACGTCATAAACGATAACTGCCCCATGAGCCCCATAATAATATTTCTTTCTTATGGATGAAATTGATTCCTGCCCCGCTGTGTCAAACACCAAAATTCTAAGTTTTCTATTGCCGACCGTCACTCTTTTGATAAGAAAATCCACCCCAAGGCTTGGTTTATAATTTGCTTGAAATTTTCCTTGGATATATCTTACAGCTAGGCTTGTTTTTCCAACTCTGCCATCTCCTAATAAGATAACTTTCACTCTAATGTCTGAAAATTTTTGAAGCATTCCATTATGATTTCAATCTTTCTTATTCTAAAACATTATTCAAAACATTATGACTTTTTCCTAATTTCAAATCAGTTTCTGAATACTTGTGCCACAGGCATGGCAATATTCATTTATTTTGTTGTTTTGCGTACCGCAATTGATGCAATAGACATAAGACGTTTCATTTTCTGTTTTGACATTCTTGGCAATTTTGTCTTGGTCTTCCAATTTCACTTTTTCAATCAGCTTTTGGATGGATTTTGTAGCGCTTTCTGTTGAGACATATTGGAATACTGAATTATTTTCTCTTGGTTCTATAATTGGTTGGCTTATCGGATTTTCATCATCTAGCTCCTGTAGGATTGAAAGGTCTTCCAAAGTATCATCCTGAAGCCCTAATGCTGAAAGAAAAGGCAGGTCGCGATCTGGATCCTTTGGATTTGCTTCTAATGGGATATTTTTCTTCTGCTCTTCTATTACAGTTAGGCATGCATTTTCAAAATATGTCCTCTCTTTGCCTATTGAGAACAATTGAAAGACCACAGCAATCATAAAGACCATTATTGGCAAGATAATTTTTTGTGTCTTCAATAGGAACATGGAAGATATCAATGAGATTAGTAGGCTTACTCTTGCCAAAATGAAGCCTTTCTTGCCTTCGATATGCAGATTCAAGCGACGCTTTGACCAAAAGGGGATTCCCAAAAGATATTGATGGATTTGTCTTGATGCAA
Source organism: Candidatus Heimdallarchaeota archaeon (assembly GCA_015523565.1). Lineage (GTDB taxonomy): Archaea > Asgardarchaeota > Heimdallarchaeia > Heimdallarchaeales > Kariarchaeaceae > WAKA01. Next base: position 33,238 of record WAKA01000232.1, read on the forward strand.
GAAAATCTTCCATGAACATAATGCCATACGCCAGGATGATTATGACCCATACTGGTATTGAAAAATTGAGCAAATTAATCCCTAACTCAGGACGGATTGCTTTATATATTAAAACTATTGATCCATAAAAAAAAGTCAATAAGGTCATTGAATGTACAAATGCAAACTGCGCAGAATTGGGTTTAAGTTTGAAAAACCTATTGTGTTCCAATATCGGCTCTGTATAATGTGAAATTTTCAAAATGTCGATAAGTGTTGACAAATAAGTGAAAACAATGAAAAACAATGTCAAACTCAATTCTTGTCCTAACGAACTCAAGAAGATTGATGAAACAGTCAAACCAACAGAGGAAATTCCAACCAAAAAATAAATTGGTCCGTTTGAAACAACATTTGGATTATTTGCTTGCTGCTCCGCTATCATTTATTATTTCATAAATTCGCTTGGTTATATAATGAAATAATACAGGGATATTATGATCAAAATTCAATTATATGCCTCATCTTTTTGAAAATCTCTTTGGGATCCAGCTTTCGCCATGTCTCCAACTGTGAAAGGTTTATCCACCAAGGGTCTAATGCCTTTCCCTTATGCTTTGACCCGTCCATGATAAAAGCATTGACTGAAGAATGTGCAATCAGATATTCTATAAAGAGGTCAATTGACGACCTATATCCATGAAATCGTAATATTCTGGATTCTGTATCCGGTTCCCAATCTTCTTTAAGAAATGAGTTCAGTAAAGGACGCCAGCCCTTCTTCAGCATAACAATTCCTGTATATATGGATCGTTTTTCATCATATGGCTTTTCTCTGAATTCAATGATCTTTCCTGTTTTAGTGTCAATTTTTGCCAATCCTACCCTGTATTGTACTCCTTTAGAAACAAGAATGGTCACAAGGGAATCTGAAGCGGTATGGAATTCCATCATCTTGCTAAGGTCTGCATTAGTCAAAATATGACCTGGATATAATAAGACTGGTTCATCATTAATTCTTATCAACTGCTCCACTGAATATTCTTCATTTGTCTCTTTCACGTTTACAGAAATCCCTTTCCTATAGCTCAAATTTTCTGCAAGTTTGTACGTTTGAAGTATTTTCTTGCCCAACCATAAATGATTTGTAAAGCCATGAAATACTAGGTGGTTGGTTATTATTTCAAGAACGCTGAAATTGTTGTTATTTCCCATCTTTCCATTTAACTCATTGTCACCTATTGCCCAAAGACCTGGATGAAGATAAGTGTTAATGGGACTCAACCCTTCTATTCTTGGAAACTGGATAATTACCTTGTAGCTCAAAATTGAACCTCCATTGATAAATGTGCCATTTGTCTCAAAAGTATATGTGGGGAGAGGGATGTCAGTCTTGTAATGCTCCCGACATCAACCCACCAATCTTCTGAGACATATCCTGCGAGTTTGCCTTCTTTGGCCAATGCAGAGAGCACATCCGCCGATAGGTCAATTTCTACAATATCTTGTTCTTTTTTTTCTTCAACAAGCTTTTCAATGATATCAAAAATATCATTTCGCAAAATGGATATGCCTGTATTGATGTATATCCTGTCGTCTTTTGCAACACTTTTGTCATTCAATGTGGTGACAAACCTTTTCACCGTCATATCATCATTGAAATCGACCATTTTCTCCATTTCATTCCAGTTTTGATCCAGCCAGAGATTTCCCAATGCCCAAGGTTTTTTGTAAAAATCATCAATGAAGCCCTTTACATCCAATGATGTTAGGATATCTGTATAATAAACCAGCATATCCCTGTCTCCAATAAGGTCTTTTGCATTCCATAAGACTGCACCAGTTCCCTTTTTCCTTGGATCATCAAAACAATATTGGATTTTTATTCCAAACTTTTCACCATCTCCAAAATATCTGCGTATCATCTCTCCTCTGTAACCGATTAGTGCAATAAACTCTGTAATTCCGTGATATTTCAGATGCCTGATTACAAACTCCAAAAGAGGAGTACCATAGGCACCAATTGGCATCATGACTTTTTGGTAAAATTCATTGATTGGAAATAACCTAGATCCTTTTCCACCACTAAATAGAATTCCAACAATATTGTTCTTCTTTTGCACTATTTTCGAATTTGACTATTCCTTTATTTTAATTATGTAACGTTAGTATAGAAAATTCACTTTTTCCTCCTACGTTTTCTCTTTCTTCGTTTTGGCGCTGTTTCTACTTTTTTCTCGGTTTTTTGCTCTTGAGGTGCTTGTTCCTTCATCATCTTTTCATATTCTTCCCTTGAACTAATGGCTTTTCCTTTTTTGATAATGTCTTGAATTTCATGTTCTTGGATAATCAGTTCCTCTGATGCTCTTGAGAAATTGAGTATTTTAATTAAGAACATTGAAATCCCCAATATCAAAAACACTAGTGGTATCATGACTAGAAGAAGCCCTTCTGGCTGGTCAAACTCAATCGAATTAACTAAGGTTGGTGGGAAATTGATGCTCTCATAAAATATCGTTGGATTGATAATCAGCCATGTAAGGAATATTATCCCTGTAAGTCTGATTGTTGAAGAAAGTATTACATAAAACAATGTGAAGATTGGGTTGAACGTTTTACCAGACGTTCCTCCAAGTTTGTAAGGCAATTTCCGGTCATGGGCCAATAATGCCTCGTAATATCTTTGAAGCCGAACGGTCAAACGTTGTTGCTCTCCTTCAGGTCTAGCGAGCATTGAATCATGAGCACTTTCCAAAAGAAACATCAAGGCTTCCGCACCAAATTTTTTCGCAGTGGTTGAACCTGCACTTCCTGCTGAAAGTTCCGAACTGAGTTTTTCTTCCTCTTCAGGCTCTTTTTCCTCCACTTTGACTTTCGGTTTTTCTGTTTCTTCTGTTGTGATCCCTAATTTGAATTTTTCAAGACGCTCAATCTGCTTTTGTACTCTCGTCTGTCTTGCTAGATTTGGTGATGCAATAGAGGAAAGGTAACTGGTTTGCAACGAATACTCCAAAAAAAGATATGTCATGAAACCAATCTGAAACATTGAGGAGTTAATCAATGCACTTACTGTTCCTGTCTGAAGTGTCAATCCGACGATTCTTTCCTTCATATAACCATAACCAATTATGAATTGGCTCAACAAAAATGAACTAATGGCCTGTGTGGTATTACCCTTGAACAGGAAATTGATCCCTGCAATTACCATCAGGATAAGTGCAAAATATAACGTTCCATTGACAAATGCTGTATTGTAAATTTCTCTTTGGGGTTTATTCAAAAGATAGGCAAGTGGCGCTAAAGGATCTGTTCCAGTTCCCAAGAACTCATTTTTATCTAGTCCTGTCTTTTCAATGTTAATTGAACTGAACATAATGATTTCCACAAATGCCCTAGTAACGTAAACTAGTTCTGCACTCAATTCATTTGCAGGAATGGTTATCAATGGTATGGATGAAATACCTATCGCCAAAAGACTTCCTATAATTGTAAAGGCTGCTAAAACAACAGAGAACAATATGAGAAACAGGATCAGGAAGAAAACCTGCAAGTTATCCGTATCAAATACCCCAGGGATGGCATTGTCCAAAATGGTTTTTACCATGAAATAAAGAATCACTGCCCCTAAAATTCTAACCAAGAATATGGACGCCTGAATTTGTCTACGTGTTGACCTGAAAATCTCTGCAGCTCTTCCAACCCGTTCCTGGACACTCATTTCTCTCACCAACTTATACAGGAACTGTAGTTGAATTCATTATGTCTTCAATTACTACTTTGCCTGTTACCCCTTCCAATTCAAATTCTGATTTAATCTGCAATCTATGGTGGATTGTATGAACCATTACTCTCTTGCAATCGTCTGGGATAACATAGCTTCTCCCTTTCAATGCGGCATGTGCTTTTGAATGACCCAGCATTGCAATTGAAGCACGGGGAGAACATCCCAGCACTAGTCTTGGATCAGTACGTGTTTTGACTATTATATCTCTCATATATGCCATGACATCATTGGAAATATAGATGCGCTCTCTCACAACCTCAATCATTTTGTTGACTGTCTGTGCTGTTGTTACTCTCCTGACTTTGAGTTTTGTTCCTTCATGTTTTAACTTAATGATGTCCAACTCTTCATCTGGTTCTGGAAGGGATAAAATCAACTTCATTCCAAATCTATCAACCTGTGCTTCTGGGAGGGGGTATGTTCCTTCTTGTTCTACTGGGTTCTGTGTGGCAATGACAATGAATGGTCTGTCCAACTTATATGTCGTGCCTTCTATTGAAACCTGCTTTTCTGCCATTGCCTCCAATAATGCCGCCTGTGTTTTTGGCGGACTTCGATTTATTTCGTCTGCCAATAACAAGTTGGTGAATATTGGTCCTCTCCTTAATTTGAATGTTCCTGTTTTAGGGTCATAAATATTTGTCCCAAGAACGTCTGATGGCAAAAGATCTGGTGTGAACTGCGCACGATTGAATTCCAACCCGATTGCTGAGGCAAAAGAATTTGTGATATGGGTTTTGGCTATTCCTGGAACACCTTCCAAAAGAATATGCCCCTCTCCAAGCAGAACAATCATAATGTCTTCCAAGACATCTGTTTTTCCTATGACCACTTTCTTGATTTCTGAGAAACATTCTTCCCAAATGTTCTTGATATCAGCAGGAGTCATTTGAGCTTCTTTTTTCTTTTTCGCTGGTTTGTTCTCACTTTCCGACATGATTGCATCACTAATCGTCTTTACTGCTTATCGATAGTAGAACGTTTACTAAAAAAAAGCTTACCCATCCAATGGTTGATTGATGTTATTTTTTTGTTCTCTCATGAACCAATTGCTTTCAATTTTGAAAATTCTGCCATTACATTTGCAAGCATGTCATCTGGACCCACACTCAATGAAATTACGTCCAAGCCCCTTAAAAGCTTGAACAATTCTGTCCTTTGTGAAATCAATCCCTCTTGAATTGCCTCACCAATCACTCTGTCTGTTGGTGAGAGTTCTGCAACTCTCGTTTCAAACCAAGGTCCAAATGGGGAGATGATCATGACTCGATGCTTGTGGGCTCTTAACTTTCGCATTGCCTCAATCACTTCATCTTTGTCCATTTCCAAATCTGAGAAAAGAACAAAATAACTCGCTTTTGTCATTCTGGGAATAATGTTTTCCACAACCCCTACGATATCTGGTCTGCCTTGTGGTGTAATATTCGCCAATTCCTCAAGAAATTGATACATGAAATTTTGGTTTCCTGATGGTTCCAGAAAAGTACGCATTTCTTTGTCAAACACAACCAATCCAACAGAATCCTTCTTTTCTAGGGCTAAATATGCCATCAACACAGCTCCACGAATTGAATATTCCAATTTTGTATTTCTTGGCAATCCTGCTCCCATTGAGGCAGAGGCATCTATCATTATTATTACCCTAATGTTTTGTTCAGATTCAAATTCCCTGACCATCATCTTTTCCCCACCAGATTTGGCGACTGATGGCCAATGCACAAATTTCAGAGGGTCTCCAGGTTGATAAACCCTTATTCCAAAGAAGTCTGTGCCAGATCCCTTGATTTTAGTCTTATGGGCTCCAAACAACACTCCCAGTTGTCTCTTGGATCCAAGCATCTGCAACTTCTTTATGTCCTCATATGAAGGATAAACCAATACTTCCGTCATTTCTGCCAAAATTGCTTCTGTTGAAAAAAATCCTTGGCGGTCATGTATGATAACTTTGGTGGGACCAATAAGGAACCTTCCCCGAACTGGAATTCTCAAAACATAAGCAAAAACCGTTGACTGTTTGCTTGCCAACTGTGTAGCTACAAAATTTTCCCCTAGCGCCAAATCAAAAACCTCAGGGTATGCATCATATACTTCCAATACAGGGATTTGATTCAATGATTTGTTTTTGATCTTGACTTCAACCAACAAATAGTCTCCTGCAAACACTTTCTCCCTTTCTATCCTTCTGACAAGTTTTACAGATTTATAGTCTGCTCCTGCTGCAAAAAACGGGAAGCTGACAACAACAGAAAAGATCAGCATTGATCCAATCATCAAAAAATAAAACACTAATGACGTGTTGATAAGCACTAATCTATCCAATATGAACCTGAAAAAAGCTTCCAAGAATGTTATTAACATAATTTGCCCGAATGCTGCATAGCCATTTCCTGATATGTCTTCATTTGGTGGATAAAGTTGCCTAATGCTGTCATCTGTAAGGTAATCACTAAGACCTTCTGCCAAAAAAGTGTTTGTGAATATCCCTATTGATTTATATCCTGCCATGGCTATGCCAATAGCAATAAACATCAACCCATTGAAGACTATGAGTCCGCCTCTTTTCGTGAAAACCGTCATTACTGTTCATTCTTGAAATAAAATAGAACTTAAAACTAGCTGAATCTGGATGGCTTGTTGATTGAAATTGACCAATATAATTCAATTTTTATGCTAAAGCTCTATCCTACGGTTAATAAACTAATTTTCAACATCTGTTTTGTGGTAAAGGAAATTTTAATTGGATATGGAAACATGGGACGGCTCCATGCACGTGTCATGAACAAACTAGGTGTACTGGCGGCTATTATTGAACCTGACAAGAAATCCGCAATTAACGCATCTGAGGATTATGATGTTCCTGTTTATTCTTCTATAGAGGAAATGCCTGATAGTTTAAATCCTGATGGTGCAATAATTGCAGTTCCAACAAAATATCACAAATCCGTTGTTGAAAATTTACTCACAAGCATTTCTGGTTTAAAGGGAATTCTTTTGGAAAAACCTATTGCATCGACCCTCGACGAATCATATGAGGTTCAGAAGTTTATTGAAAAATATGGTATCCCCATTTTAGTTGGTCATATCGAAGTATTCAATCCTGTTGTGTCAAAATTCATTGAGTTAGTTAATTCAGGACAATTTGGAAAAATTCGAACGATCTCAATCAGCAGAAAAGGTGCTGTACCTGTTGAACGTTTAAATTCCCTTTCTGGAGTACTTGAGGACTTGGGTGTCCATGACTTTGATATACTTACAAGGTTGATATCTGGAAATATTTCCATATATTCAACAGGTATTTACAAAAACAATTCGTTGAATTCCGCTTTAATTTCTGTAAAAGGTTCTGATTTCCACGGAATTATTCATCTCTCTCGTGAATTTGCAGGCAAGGAAAGAAAAATCGTCTTGGAATGTGAAAAATCAACTTTCCACATTGACCTTATTGCACAGACAATAGAAATCAGAGCTTTAGGCAACATTACAAGTGACAAAGGAATGATTTCAATTCCACATGGTCCTGGTTCTTCAATCAAAGTTTATGGAGAACCCTTGTTGGAAGAGCACCTCAATTTTTTAGACACGCTTCAGTCCAAATCCAAACCATTGGTGGGAATTGCCAATGGCATCAAAGTAATGAAAATTGTCGAGGCATGCAAACAATCATTGGAAAAAAATTGTCCTATTGAAATTTCTCTTTGAAAAATAGCTTGTCTGAATATTTATCCCCCCATTTTCTCAACTCTTCCAGCACTGGTTGCAAATCTTTTGCCATAGGGGTGGCATGATAAAGGATTTCGACTGGCTCTAGATCCTTGAGAATAACCTCCCTTTCCACTAAATTTGATTCTTGAAGCCGTTTCAAAACTCTTGAAAGTGAAGCGGGTGTAATTTCCCCCTCAATTCCCATGGAAATCAATTTTTTTAATTCTTGAAAGTGTTTGGGTCCTGTAATTAAGTTTGATATGATTATCAAGTCCCATTTTGAACTTAGCAATAACGATGCCATTGCCAAAGGGCAATAATCGGTTTTTTCCTCAATTTGTGCCATATAACGTTCTACCTTGTTAAATTCTACACTTTCATGTTTTAATAGCTTTCTTTGTATCAATAAATAATTTACCAAAACTCCTTTTGTTTTGCTCTTTTCATTCCAAATAAAATTCCAATGATTAAAATTAGTATTGTGTTGATCAATGTTGCAACCTCATTGAAGTTGTAGATCTCACGTTTAACCAGAAATCCTGGAAATGCATCGTCATATCCAATTAGCATCCGAACAATAAAATTAATTGATAGATACAACGGTTCAATTCGGTTGTCTATCAAATCAATCAAAATCTGTTCAATGAGGATTCCAAATCCAATGAACAAGTTTGCCAATAAGGGTCTTCTCAATAGCATTCCTGTTGTAACAAATACAATTCCTAAGGTGGAAACAAGAATGAAAAGTCCAACAACAAAAATAAGCCAATTATAGGTTGAAATCAATAAATATGACATCAATGTGTCTCCCTTTCCTGCATAATCAAACTCTGCATCAAAAATAAAACTTGCCAATACAGCAGTCCAAAAAGATACTGTAAGTGCAGGCATGGTAACTGCAAGTGCCATCCTTAAGTATGCCAAATATTTTTGGATGAAAATATAGTCTCTAGGCAATGGTTTCGTCATGATATAGGAAATTGTGTCTTCATTTATTTCATCCCGATACATGTTAGTGCCCAATATTAATGCGGCCATTGTATAAAAATATGGAAATGCCGCATTAAACTGCACTTTCATCATTCTCTTATAAAAATTCCCTCCTGTCAAATCTCTTCTTTCAATTTGCAAAAATCCCCATCTGTTATCATATATGCCATAAAAATAAATGATGAGTTGAACCAAATATGGCAGCAACATTCCAAGCAAAAGAAACAATGTTGTTTTATTGACTGTTTTAGCCTTTACTGACAATGAATATACTGGTCTTGTCCTCCGAAAGTTTTCTTTGAATTCACTGAACGTGATCATGCAATATACCTCCAACTTGCTGAATCCCTTTTCTTCAACAATTGGTAAATCGATGAAAGGTCACCATCCACAGAGTAGAATTCTGTGATCTCAATGGATTTTTCCTGTTGAAGATCAAGGAGCATTTTTTCAAAATTTCTTCTCTTTCGGACAGCTACCTCTATTTTATTTTCATCAACTCGTTTTAATTCATCCACTTCTGAAACAATAAATGAAACCAATTGGGAAATATTCGGTGAGGAAATCACTAAATGTTGGGGAATGTCACTTAAAGCTAAACGTATGCCATGTATTGTCCCCTCCGCTACCAACTTCCCATTTTCCAAAACCAAAACCCAAGAACTTAGGCGTTCCAGTTCATGTAAAACATGGGATGACAATATTATAGATTTTCCTTCTTCCTTTTGCAACCTTCTGAAGGTCTCCGCAATTGTGTATCTTCCCAGAGGGTCTGTGCCAGACATCGGTTCATCCACAAAAATTATGTCTGGATTGTTCAAGAGTGCCTGACCTATTTTTATTCTCTGTCGCATCCCCCTTGAATACCCTGCAATTCTTCTGTCTTTTGCTTCCCTAAGGTTCATTAGTTCAAGGATCTCCATTTTTCTGGTTTCCAGTTCCTTTGGTTCCATTTGATAGAACTTCCCATTCCAATCCAAGAATTCCTCTCCAGTCATCCAATTGTATAATTTATCTTTCTCTGTTGCATAACCTATTCTTGAAAGATACCCTAGATTTCCCCAAATTGGTTCATCATTTACAGTTACAGTTCCTAAGTCTGGTTTTAGGAGAGCCACGCACATTTTCAAAGTTGTTGTTTTCCCTGCACCATTTGAACCAACCAGTCCTGTGATTCCCTTTGGTATGCTAAATGTTACATCATTCAACCCTACAACCTCCCCATAGAATTTACTTACACTGTCAAATGAAATTCCAGTCATCTCAATCCCTCCTTAAAAATTGAAGACGCTTATACGTCAAAAACAATGACAGCAATGCATATAGGATGACCATTCCAACTGCATAGGGTACTAAATCTGGGCTCTCTTTTTCCAATGTCGGAAACTGACCTGTTGAAATCACCTCTCTTGTGAAAAAATTGGTAAACACTATGTACATCGATGTTAATGGGCTTAGCAATCGGAAAGGTTCAAATCCTGTTGTGTCATATAGGATTCCGTCGAAAATCACTGAAGAGGCAATTAAATAAACAATAAACAGTACTCCTGCATTGATCGACTTCTTTGTATATGCCGAAAAAAGCAAAATGACAGAGGAATAAAGAAAAACAATGAAAATTGTGAATAAAACTAATTTGGATAGGATGACAAAGTACTGACCAATCAAGTTCCAATTGAAAGGGAATATTGGAAGGCCCCGTTTGTAAATTGCTACAATGAAGTATGCGAATGCAACCAATGGAAGACCAAGGAATGTCAGGACTATACTTGCAATGACTTTTGAAATAAAATATGTCTTCAATTTCATCTTGGTCAAATATAGGTTAAAGGTATTATCCCCAAGGTCTGTGGCAATCAATCCAGAATTGATGATTGCAACATGCAACCAAATCAAGGAACCTGGTCCCTCTCTCGGAGTCAAGAAAAAGGAAGAAAAAAACTCCAGATTGGTCACAAAATCATCTTCTGGAAGAATCAGCAGGGCTGGGAGTGATGTTAGGGCAATGAAAAGAAAGAATGCGGCAAATATCAATGGAATTTTGCTCCATTTACCGCTAATTGACTTGCCAATCTCAAATCGAGTCATTATCTTTGCATTATCCATAAAAGCCCTTTCCACTTTTTCTTCTCTTAAAGGTCTGTATCTGCTTTCATAAACGCTCATGCTTTGACCTCCTCTTTTATCCGATCCACAAAAAGATTTTCCAAACTGACTTCCTCATCCCTGAATTCAATAAGTGTCGCCCCATTTTGTTCAGCAATTTCATGGGCAAAACTAAACGACAGTTTCTCATGCGTCCTTACAAAAAAGGCGTTTTCCTGCCTCCAGTCTTTAATGACCTTCATTCCATGTTCAATAAAATCTCTCGTGACCTTTTCTACATTTGTTGAAACAACAATTCGTTTGCCTTTTTTCGCATCTTTAATGATCTGAGATGACGAGCCTTCATAAAGTACTTTCCCTAAATGAAGAATGATAACATTATGGCAGATCTTTTCAACGTCAGGCAGGATATGTGTTGAGAACAATATTGATTTACCATATTCCTTGCTTATCTCTGAAATTAGTTGAAGCATTTCACTTCGTCCCTCTGGAGACAACCCCGTTGTTGGTTCATCCAAAATCAAAAACTCAGGATCATGTACAAGTGCCTGTGCAAAAAGAATTCTTTGTTTCATCCCTGTAGAATAGCCTTTGATTTCCCTATACCTCTCCTCAAAAATGCCAACATAATCAAGAACTTCATGAGCCCTTTGCAAGGCCAAATTATATGAAAGACCACTAATCATCCCTATGTGCCTGATGAACTTGACTGCATTCACACCAGAAATCAATGAAGGGGTTTCTGGCATATAGCCTACTCTCATTAGCTTTTTTCCAATTGATTCATTGATTCCTGGAAAAAGCTCGATTTTTCCACTTGTAGGTGTAAGTAACCCTAATATCAATTTGATTAAGGTAGATTTGCCACTCCCATTCGGTCCCAATAAGGCAGTGGCCCCGTTTTTTATATCCAAATCAATATCGTCCAAAGCTGTAATTTCCATTTTTTGCTCATAAAATCTCTTTGTTAGCCTTTTGGCTTTTACAATCACAAATGACAGACGGATATCCGATATATAAATTGGCGCTAATTGGTAAATCCGTTTTATTTATTATGTCAATTGTTTTCTGTTTGTTTTTTCTACTATTTCTAAATCATATAGACGAATATATGCCTCATCAATACTGTTTAAATATTCAATATCAAAACAATACTTGCCTGTTATGGAGGTATTTGTTATGGTTTACGAAGAAATATTTCTAGTTGGAAGAATTATTTCAGGTCTAATGCTCTTTATGTTTGGCCTGAACCACTTTATGAAATTCGAGATGATGACTCAATATGCCGCATCCAAAAATGTCCCTGCTCCAAAAGTCGCTGTAGCTTTTACTGGGTTGCTTCTTTGGATTGGTGCTTTCAGTATCCTGTTTGGAGCTTTTCCAATAATTGGACTTGGTGCTCTTGTCCTGTTTTTTTTGGGTGTAACTCCACTAATGCACAATTTTTGGGCATTGGATGATGAGCAGATGAAAATGAACGAAATGGTTCAATTCATGAAAAATATGGTTATTTTAGGACTTGTTCTTTCTCTTTTCATTTTTGCTAATTCTGAATGGCCCTATGCTTTAAATCCATAATGGATTTCCCTAGAAAGATTAATTACTTCAATAATAATTGGAAATCAGATGAGAATTCTGGTTCTCTCAGATTTGCATGGCATGGTTCCCAAGATCGGTTCCGTAATCAAAAATGAGAAACCAGAGATTATTGTGTTGTCTGGAGATATTGTACAGACATTGGACTTCCCTTCATTGGTCTATTCCTATGTCATTAAAGGTGGTTCAAGAAAAGAATATATACATTACTTGAAAACAAAATTTCTGGACCGATATACCCAGTTGCAGATTTTGAGTGCAAAATCAATTATTAGACAACTTACAGTCCATGAAATCCCAATTCTTGCAATTCCTGGAAACGTCGAGACTCCTGGCGTTCGAGAATGGATGAAAATCCAATCCGATATAAATCCTTATTTTATTTGGTTACAAGAGAAATCATTGGTTATTGATGATATCCAATTTTTTGGTTTTGGATTTGTCACTGATTCTTCTAACAGCAAAAGAGCTCGTTCTTTTGGAGAAATTGCTCCCTTGCCAGCTTACAAGAAGCTGAATAAATTGAGTCGACAGGTAATTGATGATATGGGATCAAAAATTCTCATATCACATTCTCCTCCTTACCTGACTAAACTTGATTATGTCCCTACAAAGAAAATTCACGTGGGAAGTAAACCAATACGCTATTTTATTGAAAATGCAGAAATTGATGTGGTCATATGCGGTCATATCCACGAATCAAGGGGTATTCATAGAGAGAAAAAATGGTGGGGAATTAATTCAGGGGCCGCCATTGAAGGATCAATTTCGTTAATAGATACCTCAAAAACAACTGTCAAATGGATTCGGGATTTTAGGTCAAAATTTTCATTGACATCGCTTATCTATAAAGTCAGGAGTAAACTTCGATATGATGAACCATTTAAAAACAAATTAAATTACCGTCTCTTAAAGGATCCCAGTCGCATTCCCAGTACAAAAAACAGTGGATAGAATATGTCTATGAGCCTTAAGGTCTCGATTTGAATGTTTTCTTGGTCATCCATCAATATTCTGATGTACAATATGACTGCCAAAGTGAAAAATAAAAACATTTCAAGAATGAAAAGATCATTGAATAGCATCCATTTCCAACCAGCATTTGATTTTTTTATCTCGTCCTCATTCATTAAAAATGATTTGTAATCAGAAAGCCTAACTCCAAGAAATGATGCTAATATCCCTGCAAAAACAAAAGCCAAGACTATTTTCATTTTAAACGCAAGTTCATACTCCAACCAAAGATAATTTTTGGAAAAGTTAAGCAAAAACCATTTTGTAGGTACAAAATAGGCAATTGCAAGTGATAAAATCAAGGAAATGAAAATTGGCATAATTTGGTTTTTAAACTTGCTCACATCAAAAATTCAAATTCTTTTCTTTTTATACTTATTGAAATCCTTCTGTCTAACTTGCAGACGCTGTAGCTGCGGGTGCCGCTTTTGACTTTCCAAATGCCGCTGAAAATGCAACATATACATTGATCCAAATTCCAATGACGGCTATAATCATGAATGGAATACTGAGGTAAGTCAACAAAGTGAGGTTTTCTGGTGTTGAGGCATATGATCTTCTAATTCCTCCCCAAAGTCCTTGAATGAACCAAAAGTGTGTAAATCCTAATGCACCAATGACATATGTCCAAAGGGCTTTGGATGCAAGATTCTTATTGAAATCTCCTTCCGTGTAATCTGTGATAAGGTGATACCCCATACCAAAAATCATTGTGGACAATGCAAGTAGAGCCATAACATGGAAATGGGCTACAACCCATAATGTGTTATGGATGTGTATGTTTAGTGAAATAGTTGCATTGACCCATCCTGACATTCCTGCAAGCAACCAAAAGGCCAATGATGTAAACATGTATTGAGATGCAACACCCCAATGAAAATCAGAAATGAAAATTGTTGCCGTAATTGAAAAAATTGAAATTAGGGAGGGGATAATGATCGCATAAGTGCCCAATTGGGACCAAACATGGATCCAAGGTGCTTGTGCCATGTCATTGTATACATGGTGAGCTCCTATAAAGTTTTGAACAATTGTCGCTAAAGCCCATGCAAGTTTTGCATATCTCTCACCAATTAGTTTCATCCCTGCATACACTTCTGTGACATAATAAAAGAAACCGACAACTGGGAAAAGAATTAGGTAGACAACAGGATGACCAAACCACCAGAGCATATTCTTTGCCAATAACGCATCCATGCGTGTATTTATCAATCCTATAAGTTCTAGGAATTGATAAATCAATAAAATTGCAAATGGTATGGTGGCAACAATCATCCCCAAACCAATTACTGCAAATGGAACAGCTGGCAATGGCACTCTGTTTTCCATTTCGTCAAAATCTTTCTTGAAGGATTCAAATCCTAATGCTGCCCAGAATCCATATCCTGCTTTTCTGATTGTCAAAAGGATCTCTAGCCCATAAAGAATGATTCCGACACCTGCCAAAATAACTCCCAATGTCCAAACAGTTGCCGCCCATGTGTCCCAATAGCCATAAAATGCAATGGGATAGAGGAACACCCAAGATCCTCCAAAATTTCCAAATAGGACACTCACAACCAATAAGACAAATCCTGTTGCAAAAAGCCAATAAATAAACTTAACAAGCTTCGGACTATGAAGTGGAGAATCAAGTGTCTTAACAAGGACATACCATGTCAATCCGATTGATGTAAAACATCCCCATCCAACAAATGCCGCCATCCCATGCAATGTCATGAGGGAATAATAGAGTTTGGGGACATTACCCAACATTCCTGTTTGGCTTATTCTTGTCAATAAACCAAGCAAAACGGCAATTGCCAAGACTAACCCGCCTGTTATGAAATACCCAAGCGAAATATCTTTAGCTTCTTCAATATGCTTTTTTTCACTCATTTCAATCACCTATACTACTTGAATATATGACACCATCACTTGGTGACCTGCTCCACAATATTCCATGCATAAAACCTTGTAGATGCCTGGTTTTTCAAATTGAAAATAATAGTAGTTGTCATAACCTGGTACAATTTGATTTTGACCTAACAACACGCCATCTGGAGAATATAATCCAAATCCATGAGTGGTGTCTGTTGTCTTCATGGAAAATAAATACATTACATTTGTCTTGAGAACAACTTCTGGATTATCTTTTGAAAATGATTGGACATAGGTTCCATTGTTGTTCACATCAAATTCAAAATAAAATTGATGCGCTAATATGTTTACCTGTTTATCAAATGGTTGGTCATTAGTGTGGTTATGGAACTGTTCCACTTCATCTCCTCCAATATATGGGATTGCAAAGGAGAGTATCAGGAGAAGTACCAATAGTGCTGCAACCAATTGAAAGTATTTCGGTTCAAATGCCTCAATCTTTTTCTTTGTGTCTTCGCTGGCTGGTTGCGTTGCTTTCATTGACAACCTAATGTAGAATATCGCCCAAAATGAAAGCCATAAGAATTCCAAGCCAATGAGGAATAGTCTTACAATTGTAAATGTGCTTTCATCCAAATTCGCGGCAATTGCATTTTGGCTTCCTGGACTTATCTTGGTAGATCCTGTAAACAGGAATCTTAATAGCAAGATAACCCCCACTCCTCCAAACGCAATCAGAAACATTTTCACTTGCTTTAAAAATGACATGATTTCACCTCAAAGTGGTTATCGAATATTCAATATTGCGTTTATAAACAAATTGCTATCCTTTTGTAATGCATAATCAAATAATTTATGATTCTGTCCAATTTTCAATAAAAATAGCAATTTGCCTTAATGTTGTGTGAATCAAAAACACGAAACTATTTTATCAATCAAAATATTGTTCAAATGCAATCTTTACTATATTAAAATTATCATGTTACTATTAATGTTCCCCAATGATCTGAATGACCAACTCCACAGAATATGTCACAATAGAAAATAAAGCTCCCTCGCTTGTCTGCAACAAAAGAGACTTTGGTTTCCTCCCCATTTTGAATTTGTACATCATGGATATTGTATTCATCAATATGAAACCCATGGATAACATCCTCTGATGTCAAAATGAATGTTACCTTTGCCCCATAGGGGACTGTCACGTTCTGGGGTTCATATTCAAATTGTCTTGCAACCATTCTTATGACAATTTCATTTTGATTTAGTTTCTTTGGCTGATTTTGAGCATAATATCCAATATAAAAAATAGAGCCAAGAAATATTACTCCAAAAATTGAAATCATTATTGCCGATTTTGAATTGACTTGCATGTTATCCCTCAGATTTCATGAAGAACTGTAAATAGGTAGAATATTAAGAGTCCTATTGTGGTAGTTTCATTAATTGTTTTCAAATGGTTCTTCGATTCAAAAGAAGAAAACAGATGGATTAGGACATATACTATTGAAATCATTGTTACCGTATAGAAGTAAACAATGTATCCTCCAAATAAATTGATGTTATAATATCCTGCAGGTACTCCAAATAAAATCGGAATCCCTGCAACCAATCCATAAACAAACCCCTGACTTTCATTTTTTTCTTCCCAGTTAATTAAAATGCCTCCCAAATATCCCTCAACAAGTTTATGAAATACAAAACTCAATCCTGGCAAAAATCTTATGACATCTGGTTCTGGCAACAGAAAATTTGATCCCATTATTATTCCTTCAGCAATGCTGTGAATTCCAACCCCAAATATCCATATCCAATGGATTGGAATTCTTTTTCCATCATTGGTCCTAACAAGAAGAAGTAATCCTCCAAAAAAGATTATTGGCAATAAAACCCTTTTTGCAATATCTGTAGAATTTAATCCTATAAAACTTGAAAGAGAACCAAAATCATAAAACAGAAATAAAAGAAATCCTGTTCCTATTCCCTTCAATACAATATCTGGATTATCGCCCAATAATTTCCTGAAAACTCCTTTTTTGACTATGAAATAGGGGATAATAAAACCAAACATTATGGGTAATACACCCGTTGCAACAGCTGTAACCATTGCAAACCAGATGGGAAATGAAGGTTCTGATGGCGTTTCATGCGGAATATCTCCATGACCTAAAACTGGTACAACTGCTAACAATGCAATTGACAGAAATAAACAAGTTATTTCTTTTTTCATGTTTCACCTTTTCAAACAAAAAATATGAACATTACATATCAAAATGATATTAAATTGGTGCAGTCAATAACATTTTAATTTTTGAGTTCTTAACAAACTCAATGAATAAGTCAATTCTTTTGTTGCTCCTGATTTGTGTCTCTCTTGTTCCAAGTATCCATGCAAAGCCTATTCATTCACAAAAGAATTTACAGCTTGAAAGCGATCAATATAGGCCAAATATTATCAAAGAAATAATTGGCAATATTACTTCTTTCCAAGTTAATTTTTCGTCAAATAGTGTCATTGACAATTATGACCTTCCCACAAATGAAACTGTTTTTGATGTTCTTCCAATAAATGCAACTCATGTATGGTTTACAATTTTAGACAAGAACTCACTTTTTCTTCTCGATACCGCGAAAAAAGTTGTTTGGCAATATTCTTTCTCTAACAAGGTTTATCCTTTTAAAATTAAAAATGACAGTGATGGAAATATTTGGTTTACAGACTATGTATATTCTTTTCAGGACGAAAATACAAGCTTATGCATATTTTCTCCAACTAATCTTACTCTCACGATTTTTGAAATCAAGGAGAAGAATGTTGCTCCATTTGACTTATACGTATCACCGACAAAAATATGGTACAGTCAATGGCTTGGAAATAAGATTGCCTATTTGGATTTGTTTTCCAAGAATTTTACTGAAATAGATATTTCATGTCAAGAAACTTGTGGACCATTGGGCATAGTCGAAAACAATGATGGATCTATCTGGTTTGTAGAATCTTATACTGACAATATCGTAAAATATGACCCACAGAGCAAATTGATTGTTAAATATCCCTTGGGTGAGGATTTTGTTGCTCCTGTTGGATTGGCAGTCGATTCAAATGGAAACTTTTGGACTGGTGCACATGGTGGAGATGCCATTGTGGAATTCTTCCCGCAAAATTCGAGTGCAAAAGGATATTATGTTCCCAAACCTCGGGAAGAAATAAAAATACGCCTTGCTGGAATAAACGACCTGCATTTTGATACAAAAGGGAATCTTTGGGCAATTGAGCATTTCAAGGATTCTGTTGCTTATCTAGACATGAATTCTGGAACTATCATGGAATACATTACTGATGGAATCGAACCAAATATACAGTTTGGAAAGCCTTGGCTTGATGATTTCTGGTTTGCACAATATAATTATGGACGTCTTTCCCATATCAAAAATGAATCCAAATTTATTTTTAAAGTTGAAGTCCCACAATACGTATTTGAAATTGCTAAGGCTTCTTCTTTAAATATAAATTTCAAGGTTACATATGTTTCTGGACCATTAGATAAACTCAATCTTGAACCATTCGGAGCAGTTGTAAAAAGCGAACGATTCTCATATAAGGCAGGTCACTCCAATACAATAAAAATTGGTGAAACTGTCGAATTCAACATAAAAGTTACAGTAGACAATAATGCAAAAGTCCAAGAATATCAATACTTAATTGGTGTACAAAATCAATTGGTAAGGGCATTCCATACGATAAAATTCATTGTACATGAAAACTTCTTCCAAGCTGTTTTTTTGGATACCATTGTTGGTTATATTGCCTTTTTCATCTATGTTGCATACAAGCGAAAGATATGGCATAAATTTATGAGATTTGACTCCAATTGAAAAACTTGGAATCCCTCAAACCACGGAAAAACTTAATTCTGAACTTTTCTCGCAAGTCTGTTGCATTTTCTTCTCTTCTAAGTTCAATTGTACCATCTATTACTGATTCAATTTTTGCTAACAGTGATTCATTGATGACTCCATGATCCAATACCAACAAACAGCTTTGATTACGTGATGAGACTCTTGCAGAAAGAGTTTGCAAAAAATCTATCAGTGCCCTTTCAGGTGAATATATTGCCAATAAGCTGAACGGGTTGATCACGATCCTCATGTCTTCAAATTGCTTGGAAATTCTGTTCAAATGAATCGACAGTTCTGTCAAATCTGATACTGTGTCCAAAAAATATGTCCCAGGTGCCCTGTCCTCTGGAATACCGCTTCTGTAAGAATAAAGATCTATTATTTGGAGTCTCTCATTTAAAATTGCCTCATTTACCGTCATTGTTGCATCATTGGATACACTGCTCAATTCTTCAATCACTTGGCTTGCACCTTTATTCAATGTTACAACACAAGCCACTCCTCCATTTTCCATGATTTTGAGCAAAAAATCATCAATCAGGTATCTTCTTGTAAATGTTATGTCGGAATACAAAGAAATCGTTTTTCCTTTCATGTTTGGGAAAATGTAGTCCATAGAAAATTCTTCTGCCACATAAGACAATCTGATAAATGGAAATTTAAGTAATTTCAAATATTTTGGAATAATCATCTAAATTAAAAGAAACCTTTTCCCATTCAAGGCATTAAGCAAGGATTGAAAATACCTTGAAATATTATCATAACATGGCCAATCCTTTTGATACATTTCTTACCATTCTTGTTGCAATGCTACCATTTCTTTTTTTTGTGGCATTTTTAGTGGTAAATCTCTATGTTGGCAAGAAATATACCAGTAAAAGACGTGAACTTGTCATTGAGCATATGGACAAAATCTTGCCTCATTATTCCAAAGAATATAATGCAGTCGACCTAAAGCCAGAAGTGATTGAATTTAGATGTGTGCCCTCACGAAAAGGGATTGGTGTTCAAACCCTTAATTACACAATGATCAACCAAACTTTTGGAACAAACGTTCTGTTGAACAAACTGATAAAAGGAAAGGAAAAGCTCTTCATTGGTGTTAAGTTCAGGGAGGGAAACATGAATATTGATCCCGCCTACCGATTTTATTTTGTTCCATATCGCAATAAAGGACTTATCCGTCGAAATTTCGATACATATGTACAAATGGATGATGTGCCTACTGAACGACCTGACGTCGATAAGCTATACATGATAAAAGCAAACAGACCAATTGAAATCAAGCATTTTGTCACTAACAAGGATTTTTTGGCAAAAGCAAAATCATTGGAGCCATACTTGGACTTGTTGTCAATTCAACCCGCCAAAGAAAAAACCGATCCCCATTTGCAAATGACATTTTCATTCAAACAGGATGAACTTGATATGCTTCCAAAATTCCTTGATTTCTTCTTCCTTGTTGCAAAACTTCATCATGAAAACAATGATACTATCAAAAAGCTGTCCTCATCCAAAAAGGTAAGGCAAGTCTCATCAAAAACCAAATCTGCCAAACGGAAAGGAAAATCAAAGAAAAATTAAGTATGGTAAACTAATTCCACCCTTCTCTCTTCTAATTTCTTGATGCGTCTGGCTATCTCAGGGATAATGTCTGATGCGATTAGCCCATTTCCGAATTCTTTAGCAACTTCCTCTCCACATAGCCCCATCACGTAACATCCTAAGGCCGCTGCCATTAAGGGGTCTTTAATTACTGTCGTGAATGCACCAATGGTTCCAGCAAGAACATCTCCAGTTCCTCCCACCGTCATCCCCGGATGTCCTGTCATATTGTAAATTATCCTATGTCCATCCGTGATTATGTCTGTAGAACCCTTCAATACAAAAATAACCTCAAGGTCTCTTGCCTTTTCCATTAAAAACTGGATTAGTTCCTCTTTCTCACTTGGAATCTCTTCATGCAACATATGTCTAAGTTCAGCCCTATGGGGTGTCATGATTGCTTTTGTACCATTTAAGAGATTCAAATTGCCCCTGAAGGCTCTAATGGCATCTGCATCAAGTATCAATTGAATTGGTTCTTCCTTCATGTTCTTTATGAATTCCCTTACAAATTTGTATACTGGCTCCTTATTTGAAAGCCCCATTCCCATTACAACGGAATCGTGCCTTTTAATGGCCAATTCCTTGAGAATCTTGATGTTTTTTGGAGAATGGCTCTGTGTTCTTACCTTAAATAAAAGTAAATCTTTTGTTTGGGATGCTAATATATCCCTTATCTTTTCAGGAATCACTATTCTGACAGTATCAATCCCAACCCGAAGTGCTGCATTTCCACTTAAGAGAGGAGCGCCAGTATATTCGTCAGATCCGCCAATCACTAAAAGGCGCCCATTCATCCCTTTGTGGCTCTCTGGATCACGTTTCGGCCAATGAGATAAAAATAATCCTGTGTTTGTAAAATATAGGTTTTCTTGAGGAATCCCAATGTCCAAAACTTCAGCCTCAATATTTGCTTTGACATGACCATGTTTCAGATATTGGAATGTATATGTGTAATTTGGTTGCAATGTTGGACCGTGCCACTCTCCTGTATTTGCATCAAGTCCTGAAGGAAAATCCAAAGCACAAAGAATCTTTTCTTGATTCTCTCTGAGAATTTCAGCCAATTTCTCCAAATATGAAAAAAATGGCTCTCTCACTTTTGATTTGAGGTTTAGTCCAAAAATTGCATCAAGAATGACTTCTGCTTCCATTAGAATATCAACAAACTCGTCTTGATCAATTTGTGTCCACATTTCTTTCATTGGCAAATTTTCAGGAGTTCCCAACACCATCAGTCTGCTATAGACATTCTCCCCTACATTCCATAATGTTTGTTTTTTTGCTTCAGAAAGTTCTTTCCAATGGTCTATCATTCTTTGCATAACTTCTTTTGCCTCATTGCTCTTCATGCCCCTTGGATCCAGTAAAATCAGGCAAATGTCATGAGTTTGCATAAGCAAGTCAAATACTACTATTCCATCTCCTCCATTATTGCCGCCAGAGATCAAAACCACTGAACGCTTGTTTTCAGCAACAATTGAAAAATGATCTGCAACAGCTCTTCCTGCACGTTCCATTAATTCTAATGGAGTGATGCCTTTCAGATATTCCATGTACTCTATCCCTTGCATCTCTTCCCGTGAAATCGATTTTCGGGTCGGAAAGGGAAAGTCGAATTTGCTTTCCAACATAAGACAATCTAAATATGTCATTCTCTAATTTATTATATTCGTTATAAATCCGCCTTTTTCGGATAACCGATCAAATTATTGTCCCATCCTTGAAGATGTTTCCACTTTTTGTTCCATCTTATTTTTATAGGATTATGTACATATATATTCTGTAGAAATATCCAATAAGATTAGGACGTGCTAAAATGGACAATGAACTGTTGATCACCACTTATGAGGCACAAACCATGGATATTTCTCTATTTTTCTAAGACCCCATCAATTGATGGAGAGGAGATGCTATGCAGAACAATATGAGGAAATCTGACCTTCTGCTCAATGAAGTTGTTAACGTTAGGCGTGAATTAAAAGAAGTGCAAGACAAATACAGTCAAACTGTCAGTGAACTTGCTCTTCTTACTAAAGCCGATCTTGTCCCCAAAATCAAAGGACTTACGAATGGTACATCCCTTAATGCCATTCGCAAGAATACCGAACCTGTTTTTGAAAATATTGATTCTTTGTTGTTTTCACTTCAGGAATTGCAGGTGCAAATGGATGAAATTATTCAAAACATGGACGGTTGGGATTTTGCAGAAACAGCCCATATGAAAATACTAGAAATATTACGTGCACAAGAATCCATGCAAAATGTATTGAGAAAGGATTTGCAAAATATTGAACAGGAACTCAATGAAAATTATGAGATTGATGACGAAAAAACCGCAAAAGAGGATGTGCTTCATTCATTGGATGATTTCCTGCTTGATTTCTCAAGATTGCAGGATTATGTCCAGGAATACATTCCAAGAATTGAGACCCTATTTGATGAAATTGACGATGCATTAAAGACATCGATAAAATACTCTAATACTAGAGCAATTTAAGATTTTCCTGAATTTTTCTGACAAACGATATGCCTTTTTCATTCAAGTAATTACATACTTTTTCATTTTGGCTTTCTGTAAACACTCGCATATTGTCTTCAGTTCCAGACTGCCTCAATAAAATCCATGAGCCATTGGAAAAGTCAATTCTGATTCCATCCATGGTATGAATTTTCCTGATTTGGAATTCATCCCCAAGATCTGAAACAAAATCATTTAGATGTTTCTCAATTTCTCCCATCAATTCAGACGAAACAGCTCTTGAAGATGGAGTTTTCCTCTTGAGCTGATAATATCTTGGAAATTCCTCTGCAAGTTCATCCAATGTTTTACCTGTACTGTCCATGATGTGTAAAAGAAATATTGTGGTTGCCAAACTGTCTGGATAAAGATTGAAATCCCTGAAAAAATATTTCCCAGTTTCCTCAAAACCAAAGACTGCATTTGTCTCACGCATTTTCTGGATAATACGCGGCGCTCCGACTTGACAATATTCAAATTCAACACCAAGTTTTGCCGCCAAATCAGAAATTATCGCTGATGTGTTGATGGGAATTACAACAGTCTCTTTTGGATTCGCCTCCCAAAAATACTTTGCAAAAATAGCTCCTATATAATCTCCAGAAAGTATTCTCCCTTTGCCAGTAATGTAGATGACTCTGTCTCCATCATAATCCGTAGTAATTCCAAAATCAAAACTTCCTTCACGAAATGCATCCATTGTTGTGTTTAATGTTTCTGGCTTTGGTTCTGAAGGTCTTGCCTTAATCATTGGATCCATTTCAAAATTAAGATGAACTACTTTGTCAACAAGATTCGTCAATATTTTATTCATAGGCTCTCCCATTGGACCAGAAATGGTGTCGACAAGTATCTTGAAATGTTGTTTTTTCAGTTGCAATGTTTCAATCATTGAATCCAAATGAGACAAATATTCTTCTAAATATCCCGAAACAAAAGATAGGTTTCCCATCCTTTCCCAATTCTGTACCTGATGTCTATCCAACTTGATTTTACCGCGATAATAATCTCCATTTCCCAATAGCCATATTATCCCATTGTCAGAAGGTGGAAGATGGCTTCCTGTAACAATTATCCCTCCATTATAGCCTTGGGATATCATATATCGGATTAATGCAGGAGTGGGAATTCGATCTACAATAAGGGTAATATCCAATCCCTCATATAGAAGCCCTGAAATCAATGAAGTAATCAAAAAATCTGATGTCTTTCTTGAATCCCTTCCAACAACCATTGTTTTGCTTCCATTGTGTTTCATCCACTGTGCAATTGCTCTTCCAGCGGAAAACGTGAATTCTGGGGTAAAGTCCCGTTCTACCTTTCCTCGAATCCCTGTTGTCGAGAAATGAAATTCGAGGTCCGATTGTTGTTCCATGTCTTTTGCAATTATTTGCATTAAATAATTCTCGCGTTTCAAAACCTGTTTGTATCAACAAGAATAAATGAAGAAATGTCAAACAAAATTTAGTGATATCTGACAAAGTATTCAAGGGAAACGACATTCGTGGAGTCTATCCTTCTGATATTGATAACCATTTTGCTGAACGTTTGGGGTGGGCAATTGCTGATTTCCTTGGCTATCAGGGAACAGTTGTTGTCTCTGGTGATGCAAGGGAAAGTACAGAACCATTGAAACAATCATTGCTTAAAGGTCTGACTGAATTGGGGATTAATGTTGTTGACATCGGACTGGGTCCAACTCCCATGATTTATTTCACTATGGCAAATAATCATGACTTTGATCTTGGCATTGCAATCACCGCATCCCATAATCCTCCTGAATACAATGGCTTCAAGGTTTGTAATGATAAAGGGGTTTCACTTAGCTATGAGAACTTTTTCTGGACCATCAAAGATCGAATGAAAATGGACAAGGAAAAATTCATCTCAAAATCAAAAAAAAGTTACAGCAAAGGGAAATTGATACAAAGAATCGATCTACAGGATGAATATTTCCAATTTCTCAAAAAAGAGCTGGGTAGCATTGAACCGATAAATTTGGCAATAGAATTTGGCAACGGCAGTGCGGGTCGCTTCCGGGAATTGTTCGATTTCCCTGTTATTTCACTTCATGAAGAACCTAAAGGAAATTTCCCCCATCTTAATCCTGATCCGACAAAAGAGGATTCATACACTTTTATAAGAGAACAATTTAATCTTGAAAAATCAGAAATAGGCATTGTATTTGATGGGGACGGTGATCGAGTCGGTTTCATGGATGAAAAAGGAAGGATAATCTCCCCTGACAAAATTGTGATGATGTTTCATGATTTTCTGGAAATTAATGGATCACCTCTAATCGTCCTTGATGTCAAAATGAGTAAGGCAACAAAAGAATATATTGAAAATAACAATGGCAAGGTTTTATTGTCAAAAGTTGGTCATTCATATATTCAAGAGTTGGTTTTGGAAGAAAAAGCCGCCCTTGCAGGGGAATTCTCTTGCCATTATTATTTTTATGACAAATACTTTGGATTTGATGACGGATTATATAGCGCCGTCAGATTTCTAAAAATTGCCAATGAGATCAAAAAAAATGGCAAGACCGTTGCTGAATGGATTGATCAACTTCCATCATATCATTCCACTCCAGAATATCGCATCAAAATGGATAAAGACAAACACCCCGCATTAATCAAAGAATTGAAGGAATGGGCGATTTCCGAAGGTTGCAAAATTTTGGATATTGATGGTATCAGGGCTGAATTTGACAATGGATGGTTCTTGGTTAGGAGCAGTAACACAGAACCTAAAATTTCCTATAGGATGGAAGCCAACAATGAAGCAACATTAAATTCAATAGAAAAAAAAGTCAAGGCCATAATAGCCAAATACAGTTAAAATGTCAAAACCTCCTCTAATGTAATTAATCCTTGAGATCCAACTAAGTTTTTTAACTTAGGAAGAAACTCTCTAATGACTGCTGGCTCATCAACAATTTCAATGACTTGGGGCAATTCGTGTATTCCCCGAAGAATACTTGGCTGATAGTCCCTGTCGCCATATCCGTGAAGACATTGGATGACAACTGCCCCTATTATTCCTTCTGACTTGCATAGGTCTAAAATGTCACGGACAAGGGATTTTCCCCTTTCTGATTTCGCCCCTCCTGATGTCCTGATCATGATTCGTAGCATCTTGCGGAATTCCACTATAAGTTCCTCCTGATCTGGTATATTGCCAATGACTGACCAAAAAACCCTCCAAGAAAAACCAATGCCAAGGTCATGCCAAGATTCAATATTCCAAATTTTGGCTCCTCATTTCCCAATGAAAGAGTTTCCACAACAAATGTTGACATGGTCGTAAAACTTCCCATAAAACCAGTTCCCAAAAAAACTAACCAACTTGGTTCAAAAAGATTAAATCGGTTTAATGTGAAAATATATGCCAACAAGAATGACCCCAATACATTTACTGTTAAAGTTCCTATTGGAATTACCCACCAGTTTTTCATCAATCCAGAAATCCAATATCGAAACATGGCTCCAATCATCCCACCAATTGCTACAAGAAGGATTGGTGGCAATTTGTCAATCATTAAGTATTGAACTTTTAGGATGCCTAAAAATATTGCTAAATTATCTCATAATTTCCTGAGCAAAGAAATAAGACCAGAATTGATTGTACTCGTAATTCTCTCAAAGAATGAAGGGTTGATGATTTCATAAGTATTGTAGGTACTTGGACAAAGCCCAAAATTCTGTGTGACCTCTGAACATACCCCGCATCCAACGCATGTATCCAACATCTGGCGAATGGTTCCCTTTCTTAATGGGTTTGGTGCATCAACTTTTGTTTCGCTGGGACATCCAATATATTCTGCACATGGCCAACAACCTTGACAAAGTCTTTCGTCTACCTGAACCTTGGGGATTTTTACACGTTTCCCTTCTTTCAGACGTTTGGCATTGATTTTTCTTAATGTTCTCTGTTTTTCTAACATGCATTCCCCATCAGAAATTATGATTTTCAATCCCGGTTCATTCAATGCTTTCTTAATAGTTCTCTTCATCTTGTCTATTTCATAAGATGGGATGGTTTTAACCCATCTTGCACCATGTGCCTCAAAAACGTGGCTAAGATCGACTCTAGGTACCGCCTCTCCACGCATGTTCCTACCTATTTTCTTCTTAAAACCGCCAAGTTCATCTGAAATATCATAGATTGTCATCGGATTTTCTTGATCTCCAGTCATTGCTGTGTGATAATTCAAAAGAATAAACAAAAGGATGTTTGCCCCCTTTTTCTTCAATCCTTGTTCCCTGTATAACCTGTTTAAGTTATTGTGGATTGCATTGTCTATATTCCTAAACCCTCCATGGAACAATGTTCCATCGCCAAAAACAACGATTATTGGTCGTTCATACAAGTTTGCCATCCCTGATCCAACATCTAATGCAGATCCCATTCCTGTACATGAATCACTCATATTGAAAGGCGGCAATTTTGCCATGGTATAGCAACCAATGTCTATTAATCGTATGAACCTTGTATTCATCTCTTCCTCGGCACGTTTAAGGGATGCAAAAACTGGTCTTTCAGGACATCCTGTGCAGAATGACGGGGTTCTTGGTAACCAATTGGTCAAAATTTCATTCGCAATCTGGTCATCAACCTTTTTCTTTTCTTCGAGAAATTTTTCAACAAATTGCTTTTGACCATTTAATGGTGTGTTTTCCAAGAAAAATCTTGCAACAGGAAGAATGAGTGTATCATAATTCAAGGCATCTGTTTTTGGGATATACCCCTTTTGGAATTCATTTCCTTCCTTGCCGAAGATCGATACATTCAACCCTAAATCAAAAGCTATATTCTTGACTTCTTGTTCAATGAAATTTGGCTCTCCCTGTTCTACAATCAAAACCTTTTCCTTATCCTTCAAAAATTCCCTGATTTCAATCGGATCCAATGGAAAGATGACATTCAATGTCAAAAGGTCAAAGGCAACCTCCCCTAATGGATTTGCAAAGCCCAATTCTGTCAATGTCGTTATTAATGAATTGTATATGCCCCCATGTGTAATAATCCCTACTTTTGATGTTGAAAGGCCCTTATCAAATCTGTTAAGTTTCCTTTGGCGGATAAATTCAATTGCTTTTGGTTTCCTTTGCTTGTACTTTTCCTTGGCATGCACTAATGTATCTGGTGGTATTGGCACCCTTGACAAATCTGGTGAAAATGTGTTTTTCTTCTTGTGAAATGAAATTTCTGGTTCCTTGTTATTCCCTACAATTGAGGTTCCTATCATGTTACTGCTTAATGACCTAAAAAGCATCATGACTGGTTGGTTGCAAGCCTCTGAAAGTTCGAATGCATCTTTTGTTATTTTGAGAATATGTGCTGGAGAAGCGATGGGGTCGATGATGGGAAGAAAAAACCCCTTTGCATATACTTGGCTTTTCATCTGGACAGTAGTGGATATGCATTCCTCATCTTCTCCAACTAAGACGATTGCCCCCCCTTTCACTCCGCTTGAAGATATATGTGCCAAAACATCAGAAGCTACATTTGTCCCTACAACTTTCCAATTCACAAAGCCTCTTATCGGGTCATTGATGGAAAGGTAAAGTTTCGTTGCCGCCGCCGCTTCATTTATTGAAGGTTCAAAATAGATCCCATACTTATTCAATACCATTTTCGTTGCGTCACTCAACAAATCCATGACATTGGAGGTGGGCGCCCCTGGATATCCTGCCGCGTAGCTTATTCCCGATTCCAAGCACCCCTTCAAGAAAAACATGCCCATATCTCCAGTCATTGATTCTCCTTCTTCCAATAAAAGCTGTCTTATGTCATGATCTGAATAACTTCTTCCCATTTGCTTTACCAATTTTCCTTTATTGAAGGATATTTTTAAACCCTATCTCTTTCGGAGAGGATAATTCATCTTCTGAATAACCAAAATCTTTAAGCAATTGCCTCCCTATCTGGAAAGCTATCATGCTTGGAACTGCCTCCCCCACAATGTCATAAGCCTGTTCCATTGATCCCACTAACTTATGACTGTCTGGAAAAGTCATCAATCTTGCATGCTCTCGAGGTGTAAGAACCCTGTCATCAATTGGATGGATAAATCTTGACTTTCCCATGACAACCTCTGCTGGTTTATCATATTCCAATCTGATGTAATTCCTCATTTGTTTTTTTGCCCCTCTAAAATAAACTAGTGCTTGACCTTGTGACAACCAAATGACTTTGTTCTCAAATTTTTCAGGAACAGGGACGAATTCATGCCATTCATACTTGTTGGGGTACTGTGGTGGCGGCAAATCGCCTATTGCATCTCTTACTGTTTGTACAGGAAGTCTAGGGGAAATGAGTTTCTTGTTCGAAATAAAAACCCTTGTCCTCTTTGAAGGAACTCCCCATTCATGCGCCTCTACTATGTTGAAATAAGGACTGTCTAAACCTAAACGGTCAAACTCATCAATGATAAGTTCTACATTGCCCCCCTCTAGAATTCCCATTACGTTTTCAATTACATAGTATTCTGGATCCAAATCTGCAATGATTCTTATGGCGTGAACCATGAGCCTTCCAATTGGATCATCAAACATCCTCATATAAGGGTCTTTGATCCTTTTCTCATTCGCGGTTGTATATGGTTCACAAGGAGGTGATGCATTCACCAAAAAAGGTCTGTCTTTCCCAATCCTGTCTACTATTTCTAAAGAATGAAGTTTGCTTACATCTCCTTGAACTATTACATTTCCAAAATTTGCCTTATATGTTTGCACACAATGCCATTCTGAATCTATTGCAAACCTTGATTTCAATCCTGCTAAATGATATCCTGCAGAGGAACCTCCTCCACCAGAAAAAAGGTCGACAAAATATTCCATATCATTATACCTTACTTATACTTCTTGGGTCTAAGATTTTTAGATCTGCATCTCTTCTTTCTGCATCTTCTTGCTCCTATAGGATTGGACGCATAACATTTGCGACAAACCCATTTGTCAACCAACACACTTCTTGCTATTTCTCTATGCTCTGGATTTGCAACTGGCATGATTTTCTCCTAACCTCTTATGGATCGTCCCATTAAAAAGCTCTCCTAAAGATTCCAGTGGATCATCCAGACTTTATCCATTCTTTTGGTAATTTCGCTCATATAATTGCCTATACAATCCGTTTTTCTGGATCAATTCATCATGGGTTCCTTTTTCAACGATTTCCCCAGCATCCATCACCAATATTTGATCCGCATTTCTGATTGTAGATAGGCGATGTGCAATGACAATGACTGTCCTTCCTTCAGATACTTTTTCCAAGGCCTTTTGTAACTTCAATTCTGAAATGGAATCCAATGAACTCGTTGCTTCATCAAGAATTAAAATATCTGGATCATGAATTAATACTCTTGCAAACGCCACAAGTTGTCTTTGTCCCATTGAGATAGATGCACCTCCCTCCATAAGTTCCGTGTGGATTCCCTCTGGCAAATTTTCAATCATACGGTTTAACCCTAAAATTCTTACTATTTCCTCAACCCTCTCTTCATCAATATTGTCTGTACCGTAGGTAATGTTTTCAAAAATGCTTCCACTGAATAAATAAGGCGTTTGAGGGATGACGCCAATTCTTTCCCTTAAAGATTTGAAACTCACTTCCTTGATATTTTGCCCATCGATAAGTATTCTCCCATTGATTGGATCATAAAATCTGGAAAGCAATTTGATGAATGTTGATTTCCCTGCACCTGTTGGTCCCACAATTGCTGTTGTCTTCTTACCTCCCAAAAATACTGATAAATTATTGAAAATAAGGTTGTCTGTTGTATATCCAAAAGAAACATGATCAAAAATGACATCTCCTTTGTCAATGTTCAACTCTGTTGCATTGTCTTTCTCAGTTACCGAAATCGGATGGTTAAGGAATGAGTAAATTCTTTCTAAAGAAGCAAGGGCAGATTGATACGAACTATAAAATGTGGTTAATATTATTATTGGAAAGAAAAATCTCCCCAAATATGCATTAAATGTGACTACAGTACCTACAGAATAATCTTGCGGATTCTGTCCCGTGTAAACCATCAAGATGACGGTGCTGAAAGAAGCCACCAATGAAAATAAGGGCTGAATAAGTGCAAACAATGATGTCGCTTTCATTTGAACCTCTAAGTTCTTTTTGTTGACCTGATTAAACTCCTTGACTGTTTCTTTTTCCTTGGCAAATGCTTTTGATACCTTTGCTCCTGAAATACTCTCTGCTATGCTGGATGTTACATCAGCAACAGATTTCCTCCTTGATTGAGAAACCTTTCTGATCGGCTTTCTTATGGCTATGGCGATCAGTATCATTATTGGCACTATTGAAAGGCTGATGAGTCCTAACTTTACATCCAAATAAACCATGATTGCCATAATTCCCAATAATTGCAAAAATGCAGAAATTATGTCACTGAATGAACTTCCCAAAAAATTTGAGAGGGTTTCAACGTCGTTCGTAATTCTTGAATTTATTTGCCCAGATTTGTTCTTCTCAAAATAATCCATGGACTGGTTCATGAGTTTTCTATACATGTCCATTCTCATGTCAAATGTCGCTCCCTGCCCAACGGATGCAACTAGGTATGCGTTCGAAAAACTTAGCAACCATGCTGCGAAATAAAGGATAACCATCGTTGCTCCATCTTTCCACAAGGCTGAGATATCTCCCGTTTTCAAGTCAACATCAAAAATCCGTTTTAGATATAGCTCAGGAAGCAGACTTATTCCTGTTGAAAGAATTACAACTGTCACTGTTAAAATGACTTGATAAAGATGTTTTCTGACATAAATCAAACTGAACTTGAGTAAATCCAAATCCGATACATCAATCTCCATGCTTCGCTTGTCTTGTGAACTTGTCCAATGCATCATTTTCCCTCCTGGATTACTTCTTCTTTCATTCCTTTCTGCATACAATACAGCTCATAATAAATTCCTCTCTCATTTAGCAATTTTTCGTGAGTCCCTTCCTCTATGATTCGCCCCTCATCCAATATTACAATATGATCTGCAAATCTCACGGATGAAAGCTTCTGTGTTATGATAACAATAGTTCTCCCCTCAAACAATTCTGCAAGTCTTGTTTGAAGCTCGTATTCTGTCTGCGCATCTACAGAACTGGTGCTGTCATCAAAAATCAAAATTTTAGGCTTCACAAGCACTGCCCTGGCAATTGCAAGCCGTTGTTGTTGACCGCCAGATAGGGTGATTCCTCTTTCTCCAATAATTGTATCATATTTTTGCGGTAACTTTTCAATGAATTCATCTGCTCTTGCTATTTGAGCTGCTTCTTTTATCTCCTCCATTGTCGCTTCTGGTTTCCCAAATGAAATGTTGTCTCTTACAGAACGTGAAAACAGAAATGGCTCTTGTGAAACAATCCCAATACTTTCTCTCAGACTCTGCAATTCCACATCTTGAATGTTTTGTCCATCAATTGCAATTCTCCCGAAAGTGGGATCATAGAACCTAGGGATGAGTTGTACAAGTGTTGATTTGCCACTTCCTGATGAGCCCAAGATTGCAACGGTCTCTCCTCCTTTCATTAATAAGTTTATGTTTGAAAGGACTTTCCGTCCATTTTCATATTCAAAAGAAACATCCTGAAATTCTATTGTGCCATCTGTGATTTTCAACGGATATGCTCCATCTTTGTTTTTAATGTCTTCTTCTGCATAAAGAAAAGAAAACACCCTTTGACCTGAAATTGTCACTGAGTTATATCCCATCAGAAAACTTCCAAACAATCTTGTGGGCGTTCGCAACTGAAGCATAAATAAATTAATTAAAACCAAATCCCCGACAGTCAATCCACTAGAAGGGTCCCTGATTATTATGATGCCTCCCTGAACTACCACAAAAACAGATGCCATGGAAATTATGAAAACAGCTAAGGGGATTGACAGCCTATTGATTATTACTGATTTGAGATAAAGCTTATAATATCGACGTGCTTTTTTCTCAAACCTTTCCATCTCTCTTTTTTCTGAACCAAATGCTTTGACCACTTCAATTCCTGTAATCTTCTCTTGAATCTCATTCGAAATCTTCCCAAATTCCTTCTGCCTTGCCTTGATTACTGGTCTGACCTTTCTGCCGTAAATGTATGAGATCACAAAAAGAATTGGCAAAAGAAAAATGTATAGCAACAGAATTGTAGGTTCAACGAAATATATTGTCAATCCAATGCTGATATAGTAGTATATGGCATTCAATCCAACTCTGAAATTTCTTGAGAGATATGACCTGATGACTTCAATATCTGACGTCATTTTAGCTAAAATCTGACCTGCCGTTTCCTTGGAAAGAAAATTCATTGACTGATGTTGCATTTTTTCAAACATTTGGTTCCTTAGCCTAAATGTTGACAAATATCCTCCTTTGTCATTAAAATAACGGTTCCCATAATTCAATCCACTTCTTGCCAATCCCAATAAAATAAACTCAATTGGATATAACCAAACTTTCTCCAACTGCCTACCTATGATTATATCATCCACAAACTTTGCAAACACCACCGCATTTAACAAGAGAACTTGGACTCCTCCAAACATGCACAATATTCCTATAATGAATAAATGCAGGTTTGGACGAGCCAGTTTAAACAGCTCCCTTTGTATTCGAATGCTTGAAAACCTATCCATCTTTTCCCTATTGAATTTGACCAATTTAAACTTGAAGAACTTGGAAAATCTTGTTTGACATATTACTATTTCTGATAACAAAAGAATTTGTATGCCGACTCGAATGGGAATACAATGAAAAAGAAAATTGAAACTGACAAGAGAGCACTTATTCATTTTGCAACAGAAGGAAAAATCCTTGATTTTGTCGAACTTCTTGTCAGTAATATAAGTCAAGAGGTTGAATTTCTCATCTCCTATTTGAAACAAAAATCCGTTGATATTGAAACTATTATGGAAAATTTGGCACTCAGGAATGATAAATACTCAGAAAGCCTGAATGAACTTCTTATCAACGGCATATTCCTCCCCTTTGATGAAAAAATCCTGTACAATATCACCAAGGGATTTCATGAAGTAATTGAAAATATAGAGGCATTTGCGCATCGAATCGAATTGCTGAAATTGCCTGATTGGATAACTGAACACTTGATTTCCATGTTGGACTCTTTCTTGAATCTCCTCAGCGCCATTGACTCATGGTTTGAAAAAGATGCGGAAATTTCCATTGAAACAGTACAGGCCGCTGAAAATCAAGCAGATATCATACATGCCAGTTTCCTAAAGAAAGCCTACTCTGCTGAACTTGATTTCAAAACATTTCATTTGGCCCTTCAGCTTGACTCCATACTTGAATCGACAATTGACCAGTCAGAGGCGTTGGCAAAGGATCTTGTTCTCCTCCTAAAATACAATACGTTAGCCACCCAACCTCCCCCAACATACCTAAGCTAATCATTTTGAATTCACAAACTGGACTATTTTCTCCAATCCTTCAAATAACCTTTCTTCTGAAGTTGCACAGTTTATTCTTACATGTCCTTTCCCGTCAGGCCCAAATAATGAGCCTGGTACAACCTCTACCCCTTTTCTTTTCAAGAGGTCCTTACTAAATTTCTCATCATCTTCTGTCTTGACATCTGGAAAGACAAAAAAAGCGCCTTCTGGTCTAATGCATTGAAGACCGTTGTCGTCCAAATATTCACTTGCTTTTTTTGTGTTCGATGCCATTAATCTTCTGAATTCCTTAACCCATTTTCTTGAGTTGTCATTTCCCAATGCAAATTCAAGAACAAAAGATGTGATCGGGGACGGTGCAACTAAAAGATGCTCAACCACCTCTTGAACAACCTTTGTGTCTGAAAACTGGAGAGACATGAACCCCGATCTGAAACCTGCAAGACCATATGCTTTTGAAAAACCAAAAAGTGATATGGTTCTGTCTTGTAACCCTTCAATTGAACCTAACGCTATATGTTCTGCTCTGAAATGCAATGGCTCATAAAGTTCATCTGAAAAGCAGAGAAAATCATAGTCATTTGCCAAATCCCTAATCAACTTAAAATCCTGTTTGCCAAAAAGTGTGCCCGTTGGATTGTTTGGATTGGAAATTGCCAACAACTTTGTATTATGGTTTACACTTTCTTTCAAACGTTCATGATCGAGCCTCCCTTGGTCATCAAATCCTGCCCAATCAATACTGTTTCCTTCCTCACTTGCATGGAAATGGATGGGGGGATAGATTGGATTGACTACACAAATATTCCCGTTTTTCTTGGAAATATATTTCATGACGGTGTAAATGCCAACCATTGTGCCAGGGATTACTTGAACTGTTGCATTTCTTATCCCCTTCCCATCCAAGAATTTATTCGCCACCATAATTGCACTTTTCAATCCCTCCCGCTTTTGGTAAAAAGCATAATGGTCTGAAAGCCTTGATGAAATATATTCTGATATCCCTTTTGGACCTGCAAAATCAATGTCTGCAATCCCCAACCCTACTCCTTCTTCTGGAATTTCATCATGCCATTTCAATGGGCAATATTTTCTTAGTTCATCAATCTCTAAAATTTCCATGCCTTCTTTCATATCTTCAAAATTAAAACAATGTGTTGTCCCTAATCCACATGCATCAAAGATTTTTTATAACCTTTCCA
This sequence comes from Candidatus Heimdallarchaeota archaeon, assembly GCA_015523565.1. GTDB lineage: Archaea > Asgardarchaeota > Heimdallarchaeia > Heimdallarchaeales > Kariarchaeaceae > WAKA01. The sequence continues at coordinate 68,910 of WAKA01000232.1, forward strand.
GGCTCTTCTCGTGAAATCATGATTACAGAGAACAAGGCTGACATGATACTGAGCATTACAACGATGAACAGGTTAATTCCTATTGGTAATCCTTTGGCAAATTCAACCATAAAATCCATTTGTTCACCTATGTTATATCTTCCAATACGATACAATCCATACGATGCACTAATCACTCCTATAATCGTCCCCATAATCGAAGCAAAGCCTACCAGTATAAAATATTCTGAAAAAATCTCCAACATTAGAAATTCTTCTGAAGTTCCTATTGCCCTTTTAATTCCTATTTCCTTCTTTCTTATCCTTAATGAAAGCTGGCTGAATATGATGACCATGATCAATGAAGAAACAAATGCTGTAAATGCAACATATGTGGTCAAATCATTTATGCTTTTTACCATGCCTTCCAATAAAATGTCACGCTCCGTTTGATTGAGCGCATTCAGGTCGGGAAACTCTTTTTCAATCTCACTTTCTAGATCCCTTAATGAAACCCCCTTCTTTGGAGAAACAACAATCATACTGACTGAACCAGTGTCTTGAAATATCTTGAAATAATCCGCTTGAGACATAACCACATATTTTTCCATGACTGTTGATTTCGCTCTGATTAGACCTGTAATCAAATATTCTTGATTATCCAATGAAATAAAGGACCCAACCCTTTCCCCTCGTGTATAAAATGAGGTTCCTTTTCCAATTACAACCTCTGACATGTTATATCTCCCAAATCTTCCTTCAATTTCTGCATTGAGGAAAAAATCATATGCTGGCTCTCCAAAACTCCCATTCCCAATTCCTATAATAAGATCACCAAGCACAGAACTTCCTTGGTCTGCTTTGGGAGACCATATCAATGAGGCAAATCCTTCAATGTCTTTTAGCTGAGCGATAGAATCTTCAACGTTCTTGTTTATCTCACTGTTAATTGGCAAGCCATTGATAAATGTGACCCCTCTTTCAACAAGCACCAATTTGCCATTATAGGTATCAAATGTCTCAATGGCATCTTGTTTGTATTTGATTACTGAACCTGAAATCCCTGAAATCAACGAAAAAGATGTGATTAGCCCGACGCATAAAATTATGGTCAATGTCCGATTTCTCGTGAGATGTTGAAATGATCGGGATAAAATGTATTTCCACACTAATTTTTTTTATATTATTTCTTATTAAAAATTAAAGGTGGATTTTCAGTTTTTTCGCTTTTTCTTTATTATTAGTGGAACTACGACCAATGCCGACAAAAATGCCATGAATGGGACTGGTAAAAATCCTCCTCCTGCTTCTGTACTTATTGGTAATGCTATGTCCGCTGATCCCACTTTTACTATGGTCACGTTGACATCTCCATATCCATAGACAGTAGTGTAGACTTTTGCATCCCTAACTGCCGTAAACACCTGTCCGAAATATGAAATGCCGTAACCGGCAAATGCAGGGGTCAATTCATAGAATGGATAATTCCCATCAGTATCAACAAAAGAAACGAAACCATAACTTCCTGCAGGCAAAGTCCCTGGACTACTAGATGAAACACCTACGTCAACTTTTACATAAAAGCTTTCTCCAGCTTTCACATCAAATGTCAGGAGCTTCGCGGTTGGCAATCTATTTATTTCTGAATGATCTTTTAGCATAAATCCTGTATGCACTGTGGTTTCCTTGTCAAATTCCAATTGTGGGATGTCTGTGACATTAAATTCAAACATCACGGGTTTCTTTAGGTCATCAAATGAAACTCCACCTGGAGACTGGTAACTTATGTCAAATGATGGCACAACGTAGTAATTTCCATCAGATAACATTGGTGCAGGAAATTCTGGAGAGGCTGTCTGATCTGACCTAATTACATTATAGGAATTCATAAAATTGGGACCAAACACATTCACAGATCCACTTATTGAATAATTTGGTTCTGTTTCATCTAAACCAACTGTTGCTTTACCTTCCAACGCCTTGCCGTCTGTCCCTGTGAATTGGAATATCGGAATTCCATCTTCTGTTGGATCAAATGAAACAGGGGAACTTGCACTCAGGGGGGTGGTTGTTGACTTCTCTATGTCAAACATCCCATCAAAAATATACAGGTTTTCTGTTCCGTTTATCCTTGCAACCAAATCGGAAAAAATCATTGCAGATGCTTGTTCCGTTCCAAAGAAATCAGTTGATATTTCTAGTCTCTTTTGAACAAAAACTGATGCTTGCAAATCGTCCCTCAATGGGAATGAAGGGAACGGTTCCAATGTGTTTCTGAATTCCAATTGCCAATCTGGTAAATTTGGAATAATTGGAAACATTAATGTATCTGTTGCATATTTTCCATCAAAATAATGGTTGTTTGTAATTGATCCAAAAGGATCAACTATTGCAAATTTTCCTGTTCCATTTACCTTCAATGTATCAAAACCCGTGTTTTCCATTGAGTAAAATGACAAGTCTTCTGTGGAAGTGGATTTCAATGGTGTTGGTGTAATTTTTTCTAGTTTAATTTCTGCATTGTAATCTATTTTTTTATTCCTTAAAACACTTAATCCTCTGCAAATTTTAACGCTCCCATTAATTGGGTTTTCCTGTTGTAAATATGCAATATAGTATTTGGTATTGGTTTCTGAAGAAAATAGATATGGATTGTTGACAACTCCCAAAAAGTAATTGAATAATCCTAGATCTGAAATAAAAGTGTCTGTTGAAGAGGAAGAGACAGTTATGTTATAATATCCTGTTTCTGCTGGAGCAGGCAAGGAGAACAATGTCGTATCACAAGACTGATTTGCAGGAATGCTTCCTGAAAATGTATCTGTGTTTACTCTCTGTTTCAATAAATATTCAATTTTAATGCTTGTTGTAGGGTTTTCTACCTCACCCTCCTTATAAGAAATTAAAATTGCTACTTTTTTGGGCTCTGGTATTTGCCAAACTGGAAATTGTAGATGGGTGATGGGAGAATAAGAATCAGCATATTTCATATATGAACCAGATGCTACAAATGTTGAAACGCCTAGTTCCCTATTTTGAACAAGGATGTCTATCTCATTTCGAATTGTTACTTGCCCACTTGTTACTTCACTACCCCAATTTATGTTGACAATGTATGTTCCCACTTCATTGATATCTAAATAGGCGAAATAGTCCCCACCAGCCTTTTGAACTGGCACGTTCACTATTTCCCCTGTTGAGATTGTTTTTGTTTCATCCGCCAATGTTGAATATGGGTTCCTTATGAAACCAAACCCCAACACCAGCAAAAATGCAAGAATTGAGAATGCTAATTTTCTTTTCATAGTGTATGAAAATATTCCGTGTATGTTAAAAAAATTGTGGTGAAAATCTGATTTATTGTAGCTATTCTTAACAGTTTCCTACACTCGTTGTGGTGGTTTGTGCTTCTTATTTAGATTTGAACAATTGGAATATTAGCCATTAAGAAAAATAATGCAATGGTATTTTCAACCAATCTTAATTAACAATCAATGGAAAATTCTCACTTTTTCCGTTTTTTATTTATTATCAATGGTACCACAGCGATTGCAGACAAAAATGCCAAAAATGGCGCTGGTAAAAATCCGCCTCCCGTATCTGTGCTTATTGGTAGCTTTATGTCGGCAGAACCTACCTTTACTATAGTAACATTGACATCCCCAAATCCATAAACCCAAGTATAGACTTTTGCATCCCTTACAGCAGTGAATACCTGTCCGAAATAGGAAATACCAAAACCAGCAAACGCGGGTGTTACCTCATAGAATGGATAATATCCCTCTTTATCCACAAAAGATACAAATGCATAACTCCCCAAAGGATTAACACCAATGCTACTGGACGAAGCAACCCCTACATCTACTGTTAAATAGAAACTTTCCCCTGCCTTTACATCAAATGTCATGAGCTTTGCAGTTGGTATTCTATAGACATTTGAATAATACTTGTCACTAAATCCTGTATGCAATGTTGTTTCTTTGTCAAATTCCAATTGCGGAATGTCTGTAATATTGAATTCGAATGTCACAGGCTTCTTCAGGTTTTCAAATGAAACACCTTTTGAGGACCTATAATATATATTGAATGAGGGGACAATATAATAGGTGCCTCCAGATAACATTGGTAAAGGAAATGAAGGGGATTGTGTTTGATCTGACCTAATCACATCATAGGAATTTACAAAATTGGAACCATAAGCATTTACAGCCCCATTTATAAAATAATTTGTTTCATTTTTATCAACCTCTATAGTTGCTATGCCTTCCAATGATTTCCCTTCCTCTGCTGAAAATTGGAAAATTGGAATTCCATCATCTGTCGGATCAAATGATACAGATGAACTTGCAGTCAAGGGTGCGATGGTTGATTTTTTGATGTTAAACATTCCATCAAAGACATACAGGTTTTCAGTTCCATTTAGTCTTGGAATCCAATCCGAAGAAAATCTTGCAGAAACAATCTGATTATAAAAATTATCCGTTGAAATTTCTAGCTTCTTGGAAACAAAAACTGAGGCTTCCAAATCTTTATTCAATGGGAATGACAAAAATGGTTCCAGTGTGTTTCTGACTTCCAATTGCCAATTTGGTAAATCTGGAACAATTGGGAACATAACAATATCCGTTTCATTTCCTCCACTCCAAAGACTTCCGCCTGAAATTTGTCCAAAGGGGCTAAATATTGCAAATGTCCCTGTTCCATTTATTTTCAATGCATCGAAATCTGTGTTTTCCATTGAAAAAAAGGCTAAGTCTTCTGTGGATGTAGTTGCCAAAGGTTTTGGTGAAATTTTCTCCAGTTTGATTTCTGCGTTATAATCCGACTTTTTGTCTACGGGAACATTAAATCCCCTGCAAATTTTAATGCTTCCATTAACTGGATTTTCCTTTTGCAGATATGCAATGTAGTTTGAACTATTACCATTTGCTGAAAATAGATAATTGGAATTGACTATTCCCAATAAATAATCGAACAATCTTAAACCCACAGGGTAAGTGCCTGACGATGTAGAAACTGTTATGTTGTAATATCCTGTCTCTGAAGGGGCAGGCAATGAAAATAATCTTGTATCGCATGGTTGGTTCTCTTGGAAACTGCCTGAAAATGTATCTGTGCTTACTCTTTCTTTGAATGAATATCCAATTTCTATTTTTGACGTTGGGTTTTCAATTATCCCTGATACTTCATAAGAAATTAAAATTGCAACCTTTTTTGGTTCTGGCACTTGCCAAACTGGAAACTGTAGGTAGGTAGCTGTATCATCCATAAGTTTTGGTGCAGAGGCAACAGTTGTAGAAATCCCCAATTCCCTGCCTTGGACAAATATATCTGCCTCGTTCCGAATTTCTACATTTGCAGAAGATATTTCACTTCCCCAATTTATGTCAATGATATAAGTTCCAATTTCATTGACCTCTAGATAGGCGAAAAAATCCCCGCCGATCTTCTGAACTGGTATGCTTACAGTTTCCCCTATAGAAATCGTTTTTGTCTCTTCTGCCAATGCCGAATACGGACTTCCAATAAGACCAAATCCCAACATCAGCAGAAATGCCAAAATTGAAAATGACAACTTTTTTTTCATGGTATGTAAAAACATTGCTTGTGCACTAAAAAAAATTGTGATGAAAATTGGAATTGATAATTTAATTGTTCATTATGGAGTAACAAATATATTCAAATTATGCCATCATTATTTATTGAGTGTCGCAATAGTTGTTGATAATCTTTCATTTCAATATGGAACAGACCCATTGTTTGATGAAATTTCATTTGAAATCAAAAAAAAGAGCTGGGTCGGACTGACTGGCCGTTCTGGCAGTGGCAAAACAACCTTGCTGTTCTTGCTTTCAACTCTTTTGAAACCCCAAAAAGGCATGATTCATGTATTTGGATCCGAAATCACAAAAATGAAAAGAAAACAGGTAAATAAATTCCGCCTGAAAAATATTGGTTTTGTTTTTCAAGATAATAATTTAATTCCAGATATGACTGCATTTGAAAATATTGAGTTGCCGCTGGTTCTTGCAGGTATACCCAAATCAATTAGGGAAAAACAGGTCATTCAGTTGATGTCTGAACTGGAAATCTCTGATTGTAGTTCAAGGCTACCCCACAAGCTTTCTGGAGGACAACAGCAAAGGGTGGCACTTGCAAGGGCTTTGGTTAATCATCCACAGATTCTTTTTGCAGATGAGCCAACAGGTTCACTCGATTCCATCTCTGAAGAAAACTTATTGGATATTTTAAAAACGCTTAACAGGGAAGGTTTAACAATTGTTTGTGCAACTCACTCCCCAAAGGTTCTTTCATATTGCAATGACGAAATTATCATTGAAAAATTGGTTAAAGACACTTGATTAATGCAGAAATTCCTATTTGGGATATATTAACCTGAATTAAATCAAAAGTCTTAGAAATACCGAAAAAATGATTGGGTGTGGATTATTCCGACATTACCGTGATCATCCCAACATTGAATGAAGAACAAAACATTGGGAGATTAATTGACAGAATAAAAGAGCTCTATCCCCCCATTAGAATTCTTGTGGTTGACGATGGCTCAAAAGATGCAACTGCCCAAATTGTCATTGACAAATCAAAACAATATGGAAATGTAAAGCTACTGGATAGAAAGTCAGAAGAAATCAAGGGATTGACAATTTCAATTCGTGATGGAATTCTAAATACTGAAACAGAATGGTTTCTCATTATGGATGGCGATTTTCAGCATCCTCCTGAATACATTGACGATGCAATTAAATGCATGGATGAAAATGCAGACTTGGTTATTGGAAGAAGGGACAAGATAGAGGAATGGCCTTTTACACGGAAAATGATTTCCATTGGTGCACAAGCTTTAGGAAAGATCTCTCTTTTCATTAGAAGAAAACAAATCCCAAAGGACATAATGTCTGGGTTTTTCGGTGGAAAGACAGAAGTGCTTCGGGCTTTCGCCAAAAATGATAAGATTCTTGAATTCAAGGGTTATAAGTTTCTTTTCGATATCCTCAAGGTATTCCCCAAAGACAAAAAAATCTGTGAATTCGGCTATGTCTTTAGAAACCGTGAATATGGCACTTCCAAGATCGGAAAGAAACAAATCATCGCTTTTCTGAAATCATTGTTCTAATTAATTTAATGGGTGTCATTATCTATGATATTTTAAACACCAGAAAGGTAATGAACATAAGTTAGGCAAAAAAGCCACAAGCAAAAAAAAAGTTGGGATTTCGCTATGAAGGTGAAAAATACAGACGAAATTAGAAACATGATCATGAACCATCCCATTGAACAGCGCCGTATATTTTCAATAGCCGCGCATATCGACCATGGGAAATCTACCACTGCTGATTACTTGTTGGCAAAAGCCGGTTTGATGTCTGCTGAAACTGCCGGCGACAAAAGAATGACTGATCTTGATGAAGAGGAACAAGAAAGAGGAATTACCATCTTCACAACTGTAGTTATTCTTTCTTATCAATATACTGAAGAAGATGGCACTGTCAATGACTACCTTTTCCAAATCAATGATACCCCTGGACACCTTTCATTTACTGGTGAAGTTTCAAGGGCTTTGAGGGGCTCTGATGGGGCAATCATCCTAGTTGATGCTCTAGAGGGAATGATGACTCAGACAGAAACCAATATCCAATTGGCTGTCGGTGAGGAATATTGTAAACCTGTTCTTTTCATCAACAAGGTTGATCGGTTAATCTCTGAACTTAAGCTTGATCCAAAGGACGTTTTCTCAAGACTTGACATCATTGTTTCACAAGTAAACAATAAAATTAAGGCTATTGTCCCTCCTGAATTCAAAAAATCATGGCGGGTTTCATTCCAGGACAATTCTGTTGCAGTTGGTTCTGCCAAGGATGGATGGGCATTCACTGTTGAAATCCTCAAGGAGAAAAAACTGACTCCTCAAACTGTATTCCAGAAATACAATGAGGATGATAAGGCTTGGTTAAGAAAGAACCTTCCATTGGATGATGCTTTGCTTAGAATGGTTATCCAGCATTTGCCCAATCCTGTGGAATCACAAAGGATCAAGATTCCAAAAATCTGGCATGGTGACCTTGAATCAGAAGCTGGCAAAGCTCTTATAAATTGTGACCCCAATGGTCCTCTCCTTGGAATGATCACAAAAATATTTATCCATCCAAGAACCAAAAGACCAACTTTGATTGGACGTGTGTTCTCTGGAACCCTCAAGGATACTGACAAGATTTACCTGATCAATGGTCGTCAACAGGCAAACATCACTAGACTTGGTGTGATGGAGCTTGATGATATCCTTACCGTACCAAAAATCCCCGCAGGAAATCTGTTTGCTGCTGACGGTTTTATCTGTCCAGCAGGTGAATCATTCACTAGAGTGGGTACGGAAATCCAAGGATTTGAGGCAATCTCCTATGCCGCTGAACCCGTTGTTTCCCGTTCCATTTTCCCCAAGAAGCAGACTGATGTCGCAAAGCTCGGAAAGGTCATCAGCACTTGGATAATGGCTGACCCTACTGCATCATATGAGATGGATCCTGAAACAAAGAAATACACTTTGCAAGGGATTGACCCTCTTCAGATTGAAATCTTGATCACACGTATAAATGAACAAGTGCCAATTGAGGTATCTGATCCTGTCATTGTTCACAGAGAAACTATAGGAAAAGAATCAGAAGTGTTTACCACTAAATCACCAAATGGACACAACAGGATACAAATGAAACTCTATCCATTGCCACAATCAATGATTGACTTCCTCAAGGAAGGAAAAGACCTTTCCATGATGGACAATCGTGAAAGAGGTCGACTATTGGCTCAACATATGGATCATGACAAATACCCTGATTTTGACGACAAATTCTTTAGAGGATTTTGGGGTGTCTCAGATACAAATCTGTTGATAGAAAGCACAAAAGGTGTGCAGAGACTTGAAAGAATCAAGGAGTTTGTGATTAACACTTGGCGGCAATTCACCAAGAAAGCAACATTGGCTGGAGAACCATTGATGGGTGTGCTGTTCGTAATCACGGATGCAACTGTCCACACAGACCCTGCACATACTGGTTTGACCGAAATCATGACAATGGTCTCTGCCGCCTGTAACCTCTGTTACTTGACCGCAGATCCAAAACTCCTTGAACCAATGCTCACTATTGACATAAAAGCTCCCTCTGATTATGTAGGTGCAATAACTGGTCTTCTTACACAACACAGAGGTGTCATTCAAGAAATCAAGGATGTGGCTGGTTCAACACAAATCCGCGGTCTTATCCCAACATCTGAAACAATGGGTCTCGCAGATGAAATCAGGGGTGCAACTGCAGGTCGTGGGTTCTTCGGATATCAATTCAGCCACTTCCAAGAAGTGCCACCTCACCTGAGAGAGGAAAAAATCTCCTTTATCAGAAAGAGAAACGGTCTCAAGGAAGAAATTCCAACAATGGACACTTGGGCAAGATTCATTTACAAACAAACCTAAAATTTCCTCTATAATCCTTAATTTAAATTAAAAATCAATATTATCTTTAATGTTAAATGTCAAGGTATTGGGAATTGCACAAGATGGTGGAGTGCCCCATCTCTTCTGCTCTTGTTCGAATTGCAGAAAATTCCATCATAACGTGGCAAGTCTTCTTGTTGAAACTTCAACTTCAAAAATCCTGATTGATGCAACTCCAAACATAACAGAACAACTTGGAAATACAAAAATTGATGCAGTTATCATAACTCACTTGCATATCGGACACTATATAGGACTACTTTATTTTGGAAAGGAGGTTGCAAATACAAAAAAAATTCCTCTTTTCTCATCAGCAAGCAATCTTGAGTTTCTTCAATCACATGAACCTTTTGCAACCCTGATACGAAACAAAAACTTGATCCCATATGCAATTTATCCAGATCAAGAATTTACAATTAAGGAATTGACAATAATGCCATTTGAAGTTCCACATAGGAACGAGTTCGGAAATACCCTTGGAATTGAGATTATTGGAAGGAAAAGGCTTGTGTATATTCCTGATATGGACTATCTAAGTCAAAAAACTATTGACATAATTCAAAATTCAGATATTTCCCTGATAGATGGGACATTTTTCTCCAACCATGAAATTCCCCGCCAAGAAAATGTACCTCACCCACCAATCCTGCAATCAATAAAAAAATTGAACCCTGAATTATCTCAAATAATTTTCACTCACCTTAACCATACCAACCCTGCTTTGAACATCCAATCAAATGAATATTCTCAAATTAAAGAAATGGGGTTTGATGTTGCTGATGAAGGTCGTTCTTTCAATATCTAATAAACTCATGTGAAACATTTTTCTGCTGTCATATGAGGAATAATTATATGCCAACAAGAGAAATCCGAGAAAAATTCGAGAAAATTCTTGACTATTTCTACAACAACCGATACAAAATTGTTTCTGACAGGGATGTTGACGGAAAACGAACTGTAACACTCTCGAAATATGGTGCAACATTGGTTCTTGTCTTGGAAGAGAATAACGTCGCTTTTGATACCTATGCAGAACTTAAGGAAGGCATTTATGAACTTGGTGAACTCAATACCCTAGTAAGCATCATGCTTCAAGCAAAACGAATGTGCCTTGAACTTGATTTCAGAGAAATGAATACAACTGAAAGGCTTTACCCAAAAGACAGGCAAGGGGCGGAAACAAAAACTTCTGGGCTTTAGAATACCTCATACGGTATGAGAAACTTCCCACTGAGAAATATGAACATGAACCAGAAAAGCTGATACATTAACACAATAAAAACTGAAACCGCATAAGCTATTGGGTAACGGTTTTGATTCCTTTTGATCAGTTTTGAGAATCCAATACCATTCATGAAGACAATGATGAAAAATACAAGAAATACTGGAAGTGAAACCAAAAAGAAGAATTTGAATGTTGTGGCTTCCTTTTTCGCTAATGCCTCATATTGCGGGCTGAAACCCACCAACTCCTGATAGACTGTCCCTGCAAAAAACTGTCCAAATGAATAAAAAATCAAGGATATTCCACTAAGCAATATTGAACTGTTCATAAAATTCTTTGTTAAGTTATCTGTCATTAACCCAATAATTAATGGCTGCAATACAAGCCAACTGAAAACTATATTGAATACCAGTATATATAAGCTCGCCCAAAATTCAAAATATCCTGCATTTGCTTCATTCGCCTGAATGGACCCTTCACTTAATGTATTATAATTGAGGAAATAGAAAAAGCCTCTTCCATAAATCACTACTGTGAAATTTAAAATAACTGGTCCAATGGCAAACAATGTGAACCACCATGGCAATATTTCACTATAGGCTCCACGGGTCGGTCTGCTTATATATTCTGAAACGAATCGCAACGTTGATTTTACCTCTTCAGACCTTTTAATGAAGAAATAAATCAATAACCCTGGGATTACAATGAACAACGAATATGTCAAAAGCAATTGGATAAATGGCAGAATCCCTAAGCTTAAGGCATAAAGCAAATTGTCCTTGATGTTGAAATTTCCAAAACTTGCCAAAAATAGCATGGGATACCAGAAAAAAGCAAAGAAAAGAGATAAAAATGCAAGCGTGGTTGAAGCCAATGCAGGTTTTTCGGGAACATTGTTGTACCAAAGTTTCTCCTCAACCACCTCATCTACAATCGGTTCAAAATCGCTTAGGACACGACCATCAATTTCCACTTTACCATACTTCTTTTTAAAACGAGTCATGAATTCAGACAAAAGATCTTGGGCATCTCCCTCATCCATTCGCTTATCCAATGTCAAAATAAACAGTACATCCCCTTCTCTCTCTTTGAATATTGTTCTGACATTTTGCAAATCCAAGTTTTCTATCTTTTCCCCTTCTGTCTCTGTGGTCATGCTATACACTGCACTGATAAGACCTGCTGTCAGACTAATGTCTGTACCTTGCTCTTTAATTGTAAATTGCTTTGAAAAGAAAATAGAACCATAGGTTGTCATTACTATTAATGTTTTGATCATTTTCTCTTATCCCCTAACGTCTAATTCCAATATAAAGAGTGCGGATTCTAAAGGTTACAATGCAAATACTTTCCATAATGAAAACGTTAGGAACTTATCCGACCTGAATTTTTCATCCTTCGACGATACTTGTCCAGCACAAATTCCAAACATTCCCCCAAATCAATGGACATGGAATTCGCCAACATTATCAAGGAAAACATCACGTCTCCCAGCTCTTCTTTTATATATCCTGTGTCTCTCAATTCTTTTGTTCCATACGATGAACCCACCAGATATGCCTTTGCAACCTCTCCCAATTCGCTTGACAAATCCATCAGTCTTGCCCAAACTGGCGTATTCTCTAAACCCATTTCCTCTGAAAAACTTTTTACTTGATCCTGCAATTTTTTCATCTAATCCATTATTTTGTGCATGCTATTGAAATTACTGTTCTTTTCTCAATGTTTTTACAATATTCCTAAAAAAACATATCTTTGAGAAACAAATTTCTCTTAAATTCCATTCCTGTTGTTCATTTTTATTTCATAAGTGAGAAAGATATTCCCTTGGAATTAGTACTGGAGTATCAGATTCCTACTTGAATACCGTCACTGTGAAAATTGCACCTGGAGGAATTAGGTGTGATATTTGGAAACCATGTTCAAAATCTTGTTGATTGGTCTTTTTTATTGAATTCTTTCCGTTTCTTGCCTATAACATACGTTCCAACCAATATTGAAAGGATCGAAAGAGGCGATTCCGAAGAAGTTGATGACCCATAACTCTTGGTAGAGATCTCCGAACGGATACGAATCTCGAAGTGTTCAAATCCATAAGTCTGTGTGCATATTTTCTCATCGTCTAAATGGAAAGAGGAACAATCGTCGCCTTGATTCTTGATGGTTTGTTCAGGGGGATTGGGAATACCTATTCGACCTGAAATAATGTTGGAATTGTTCTGGCTATCCATTACCTTGATGGTTATCACTCCATCATAATTTATGCTTTCATTGTACTTGATAAGCCTGCCAAATATAATGTATTCATAGTTATAAGTTTCATTTAATTTCATTTTTAATTTGAAATTTGCAGGTAAACTATCAGGCCATGTCATTCCATAGGCAGTTAAATTTACATAAATCAATCCCTCAAGATCTGTTTCATTGGATTCTGGAAGTGCAGTTGGATATAGCTTAAGCCAGTTGATCTTGATGGTCATGGTTCTTGTTTGCAGATCTGCATTAACGGGAACAGAGATTGCCAAAAGTAATAACAAAACCATAAAAATGCCTTTTCCCACAATTTTCATAAAATACACCGATTTTTTCTTGTTATATCCTTTTCTATTAATTAACAAAGGTAATGCTGTGCAATAGGATCTGAAATCAGAGCACTACAAAGATCCATCGTGCCTGGTGGGATAGTGATTATTGATATCGCGCTCAAGAGGGCAAGATAAACTTCTTTTACGATATAATAATAAAAATCACCTACATTTCCTTCAAATACAACGTTTCCTTCTTCTTCCTCAATCAGGCTATTGTATTGGAAATGGATTTGATAATCTGTATTTCCGCAACTAAAGGAGAAATACATATCACTTGACTCTTCTGTTCTTGTTGGTACATTTCCGTTATTGACACAGCTAAGATAATGAAGCTTAGCGGCTTCATAGGACTGATCACGTGTGGCATAGTTCTCTTCAACAAGAGACGCGTTCACTGTGTTCATCCCCATCATCTGGGAAATAATTAAGATCATTAATGGTAAACTAAATATCCTGAACAACTTTTTTTGTTGTTTCATAAATCCAAAATAAACTAATATGAATATTCTGTGATAATTACATGATTATTTTTAATTTCTTATCCAATACCCATTTACTTTTTTTTCCTCTCTCGGCTTAAGTGTGTTCATTAAAGGAGGGTGTTATCGTATTGATATTTTTTTCTCTTATTGTCCTATGGTTCTGAAGTGCCCTTAGACTTCTTTCTGACTTTGGTGATGGCTATTTTTGAAAAATAAACTTGATATAATAAATGTCATTTCCAAATACGATAAGTATAACATTGGATTCATTATTCTTTTCTCAATGTTTTTACAATATTTCTAAAAAAATATCTTTGAAGACAAATTTCTCTTAAGTTCCATTCCTGTTGTTTATTTTTATTTCATTTTTGAAGAAGATATTCCCTTGGAATTAGTACTGGAGTATCAGATTCCTACTTGAACACCGTCACTGCGAAAATTGCCCCTGAAGGAATTAGGGGTAATATTTGGAAATCATGTTCAAAATCTTGTTGATTGGACTTTACCCTTGAATTCTTTCCGTTTTTTGCCTATAGTATATATGCCAAGCAATATTGAAAGGATCGAAAATGATGATTCCGAAGAAGTTGATGCCCCATAACTCTTGGCAGAGATCTCCGAACGGATACGAATCTCGAAGTGTTCAAATCCATAAGTCTGTGTGCATATTTTCTCGTCATCTAAATGGAAAGATTGGCAATCATTTCCTTTTGTCAAAATTGTATCTTCTGGAGGATTTGGGATTCCGATTTGTCCTGAAATAATGTTGGAATTGTTCTGGCTATCCATTACCTTGATGGATATCGCTCCATCATAATTTATGCTTTCATTGTACTTGACAAACTTGCCAAAAATTATATATCCATAATTAATGGTTTCATTCAACTTCATTGATAGTTTGAGCTCATCAATTTCTGGAATATTCTCTGACCATGTCATCCCATAGGCAGTTAAATTTACATGGATAAACCCTTCCAAATCTGTTTCATTTGTTCCAGGAAGGGCAGTTGGATAAAGTTTAAGCCAAATAACTGTAATGGACATTCGCTTCTTTTGTAGGTCTGCATTAACGGGAACAGAGATTGCCAAAAGTAATAACAAAACTACAAAAATGCCTTTTCCCATAATTTTCATAAAATACAACGTTTTTTTCTCGTTATTATCTTTTCTATCAATTAGCAAACTCAGAAATCAATGCAATGCAAAATTACATTGAAAGAGATACACGTGGGTATCCATAAAAAATGAGCGTGAGGGGATTTGAACCCCCGACCTTCGGGTTTCTTCAAAGAAACCTTAAAAGCCCGCTGCTCTACCAAGCTGAGCTACACGCCCTCAAGTTTTGAGTTTCTTTTGTTGCAAGAATTGTGATCGAACCTTGGTTCGGGTACTTGCATGTCCGAATGTTTTCAGACAAATTAAATTCAATATTGAAGGTAATTATAGGTTTCGAAACAGTTCATGGAAATGTAATGGAAATGAGTTGAATTTTCCATTTCCCCTAAAGGTTCTGATTATCTGTCAAATCATTGTCTAGTTTCTTTTCTCCTTCCAAATCTGTTTTCTTTTCGTTTTTCTGTTTTGGATTGACGTCTCTTCCACAAGATGAGCAAACCGGGATTTTTGAACTGATCAATTCGTCACAATAAGGACATTTCCGTTTAATTTTAATGATTCTAAGGAACGTTTCATATCCAAATGAATATGCTTTTGCAAATATCAACGCACTTAATACTCCAACCATTGAAATAGCTAAATCTTCAATTGTAGCAGATTCAATTACTATTGTCCTGGCAATAACTACTGGTTTATGGATTTCTGATATCTGTGATAACCCTATTTTTGGCTTGGTTGCATTGATTTGAACTGAATTGGTAATCCCATCCTTTTCTGCAATCACGAAAAATGTATAATTTCCTGCTGATAATTTGCTTATGTCTAAACTAAATGTATATGGAGAGATGTGCTTTTCAGTTGGATCGATAAAAACAATGTCATTTATTGAGGGGTCACTCCATTCCAGAGAAACAAATGCGTTTACGGTTCTTGAAAACAGATCATTGACTGCAACTTCAATTTCAATGGGTGGAATTTCATTATTGACAATATTTGCCTCTTTTACCCTCATTTGCACAGGGTTGGCTATGATCACTAACGAGTTTGGCAATATTGTCAAAGGTCGATGAATGATTTTAGTTGGGTATAATGACGATTTTACAGTTAATTCCACAGTTACATTTACTGATCTTAATGCAGTATTGTCTCTTCCTTGATTCGAGAAAAGTGCGTAATTGTTCAACAGAACCAAGTCAGTGTCTCTTAATGTGATTGATGCTTCGCCATCAGCATCCGTGAAAACTTTGTTTTGGATACCTTTTAGTTCTAAAATCCTATAGCTGATTTCTGCATTCTGTATTGGATTTTGATCCTTGTCAAATGCATTGACCGAGAATGTATATGATTCTGTGGTTCCTTGTGTAATTTCTAGAATCGAAGGTGAAACGCTCAATTTAATTTGATTTAGCATCACCTGCACAGGGATTACCAAAATCACGCTTTCCAAATCAAAAGCTTTTGCATTCGTAATGTTCAAAAACAATGGGATTTCCACAAATTGGGGTATTGGATCTTCATTATAGATTTCAGTCAAATTTATTATGTTGTCCTGAACCATTTGTGAAACAATAAATCGTAAATTAAGCTTGCCTGATGAGTCTGTTCTTCCAATCTGTAAATACTTATTCCCAAATGCCTTTGAATTTTCAAAATCAGCCCCTAGTGATCCTTTAACCTGCAACGAATCAAGTGCCTTGCCATTTTCATCAACAAACCCGATATCTGTTTCAAAAGTTTTATCTGTAATGCTAAACCGCTGTAGGGTTCCCTCTACCCTTGCCTCACCAAGTGCCCGTATTGTTGTGGTTTGAGAAAGAAGAACAATTCCCTCTGTGGATAATTCAATCGATGGATGATATTCCCCTCGTTTCTGTATTTCATACAAAAATGGGATATATACCTGTGTACCTTGTGAAAATTGCTCTAAACGAACCTTTTCAGTTGCAACGTACCCAAATTCTGGTATCGTTATTTTGATGTCAAATGAAAATGGCTTGAAGGGGTCCCACCAAATCCATGTTCCCTGTGAATCAAGAAAATTCAATCCGAGTGTGAGTTGCCCTTCAGAACCCACTTTAAGATTTGGCTGTTCAATTACAAGAGCTTCAATTGGAAACATGTCTATGAGGACTGCGTCAATGAAGGTATTGGCAAGAAATACATTTTTCTCCAATGTTTTGTCATCCACGTCAAATTTATTCGATAAGTCATCCCAATATCCAAAATAAAATCCCCCTTGCTCATCAAAAAATAACTCATGTAAATCATTTATTCCATTCAATGACCTAATTTTCCAAGACCTCGCAATTTCTATTTCGTCTGGTCTCCTTATCTCCCAATTGACTGAAAGCCGGTTGATTGCAAATATTGCCGCAACATTGTCTATGTTTATGATTGTCTTTTCACTTGCATTTATATCACTGACATTCACCTTTGAATAAAGTAACGATGACGATCCCGCATCGACAGAAAACACCCTCAAAATATTTTGCATAAGGTTTCCTGTCAAATCAAGAACTTGGGTCGGAGATAACTTCAATGAGGGGGAATGATAATTCTCTTTCGCATAGGTATTCAAATGAGATACCAAAAAGCTATTGCCCAACAGATCAACTATTTGGGATGCTTTTCCACTTGTAACATTGTATTCCGATGCAAAAATACCAGATGGTAAAATATTTACCCCATTTACAGATGTGATATTGAAATTGGACACTATACGACTAACAACATCGTCCATTATGGTATAATTTCCTTCCCAAAATAATGTCTCTGCCAAAAGTGCGTAGGATTCAAGAGAGTTAATGTTCGAATAAGATATTGATGCGTAATCATTGGCATCAAATACATCTATGTTTGCATCTTCTGAATAATCTACAATTGAAATTGATTCCCTGAAATCTCCGTTTCCAACTTGGAACATAGCTATCATTCTATTGACAATTAAAATCTTGGAATCTAAAAGGCTGTTGACATCAAATGAAACTCTATTATCCAGACCTTTAGATTGTGTAAACCATATTATCTCATTCATTCCCATAATCATGTAAAGATTGTCGGAAAGATATGTTACGTAATCTTGTCCTGTCACATTGGATTCGCTGGGTCTAAAGAAAAATAATTGGTTTGTAGGTTCTAGCATTGTACTTTTTGCCAATTGATATAATGAATATGCAAGTTCAATGTATTTTGTCATATTTTCTGCAAAGGATTCTTCTGATGCTTGATTAAGTTTTGAAAGCACTTCTGCTGATTTAAGAAGTCCATAGATGGAAAGCCCTATGGTTTTTGCAAATCCTGCATTTGCTGCTGTGAAATTTTTTAAACTGGCACTTAATGACTGAAAATTCAAATAATTTTTGTCCTGTAAATATTTTTGTGTAGTCAAAATCACATTGATGGGATCTGACTTGAAATTTGTCGTTTTTTCATTCTCTCTTATGCTCCCTGGCGGAAAATGTTGGATGGTAATGTTTAACATCACGTATTCATTGGGATCGAACTGATAATCGAAAATATCGTTTGCCTGTATAAAGATGAAGTGATCTCCTGTGAATTTAGCAGGGTAATCAGTTTGCATTGGAAGATCAAAATCATTGGTTGATTTATAATCTACCCAATAATCATATCCTGGTCCTTGATAGACATCATATGCAACTTCATATTTACTTTCATCAACATTATACCCTGATGCAGAATTTATTGTTACTAAGACGGGTGATGTGTCGTTTATATTGTACCTGAAAAAAAGGGATGATACTGTTCCATTTAATTGAAAGGATTTTGAACCTGTTCTAATCCCGTTTTTTATTGACATTGGAATTTCAATTGCAGTGGAAAAATCATCTCCTATTGCCAAAAATGTATTCTTTGGTAATTCTGCTTGACCAAATTGTGCAATTTCTTGACTATTTGAATCATTTATTCTTGCAACTGTAATGTTTCCTCTTACAGGAAAAAAGGATGCCAAAAAAAATGAAGTCAAAAGAAGAACAAAGAAAAATTTGGTTGATTTTTTCATGTTATTATTCTTTTCAACCTTAAATTAAAATTTTGTGAGACCCTCTCAATTTTTTAATGAATGACCAACAAAAAAATATTTACTTTGGTTTTCTTTAGCTGTTTTTTGCTTTTATTACTTCAAACCATCTTGATAGTGTTCCTTTCTTCATCCCTTCCCTGGATTCTGGAAGAAAATCTATCTCCTCAAGTGCCTCCAATGCCTTTTCCTCATCCGTTTTTTCAATGACAAGCTTTTCTCCAAGTTGAATGACCTTTTCAAGGTATTTCACATATCTATTTATTTCTGTAAGTTCATCAACAACAGAACCATGACCAGGAACTATTTTTTTTGGCTTCATGTCTTGAATGGTTTTCATTGCGTTCAACCAATCATATGGGGATGCTGTAGGGTCGCCACCCCATGGATATCTGCCGACAAAAAGATTGTCTCCTGCAAACAATATGTTTTCAGGAATATACCTGATTAAAATTGAACCCGAAGTATGTCCTCCAGTATGGATGAATTCTACGTTATTGAATTCTTCAGGAACAAATGGATTTGTAGAATAAACCCTTGAGGGTGGTGTTGGTCTTAATCCTTCAAAAAGGTCTTTTTGAGGAGAATCTTTGAATCTTTTCAGGAATTCATCTGTCATATAATTTTTTTCAAAATTCTCTTTTGTCAAGGCATGTCCATACATAGGAACATCATGAAAGATTTGGCTTCCTCCAGTATGATCAAAATGATAATGTGTAAATGCTCCACCCAGTAGCTTTCCTGTTTTCGTTTTTTCTACAGAAATCCGAATGTCTCTAGCAACTTTTGGGTACATGGACGTATCAATCAAAAAATTACCTGTTTCTGTTGCAATCAATGCAACATTGCCAACAGTTGATCCATCAGTAATCGCATAAACATCTTCAGACACCTTTTCAAACATAGATAGGTGGATTAAAGAAACGATAAAAATTCTTGCAATGCGGAAAATTTTAGAATTTTTGCTGAAAGAGCTTTCAATTCAGTTAAATGTCTGGTAATTTAAATACTTTGCACAGCTATGGTGCATAATGAATGTATTTCCTCAAATGGTAACATGGGAAGAGGCAATTGAACTGATAAAAAAAAATATTTTGCCAATAACAGAGGAATTTCCTATTTCAATAAATGATGCCTATGGTCGGGTTTCAAGTAGGGATATCTATTCCCCCATAGATTTGCCAACTTTCCCCATGTCATTGGTGGATGGGTTTGCAGTGGGGGACTTCTCTGGGAAATGGAAAATAATAGGTGAGGTCAAAATCGGTTATTCACATGACCTTGAAATTGATGAAGGTGAATGTGTCCGTGTGCCAACAGGTGGAATCGTTCCAAAAGGGGCTGTTGCAGTACTTAAAATTGAAGATGTCAAGCTGACTGATTCTGATACCCAAGGTGATGTGATTTATGAAGGGGAAATTATTGACGGTCAAGAAATTGTTCCTGCAGGGAATGATGTCCAAAAGGGAACATTGATTGTTTCAAAAGGTCAGAAGATCGGATTCAAGGAAATCACATTTCTTTCTGCTGTTGGTATTCCAACAATCTACGCCTTCAGGAAACCTCGAATCTTTGTTATCATCACAGGACATGAAATTAAACCTCCTGGAACTGATCTTAATTATGGGGAAACCTATGATTCCACTTCAACAATGCTTAGATCGTTTATTTCAGCACTTGGTGGCGAGGTTTTGGAGGTCATATACGTAGGTGAGGACTCTTCATCCATTCGGGGGGCTCTTGGTCAATGCATTCCAATTGCAGACTTGATAATTACAACTGGTGGGACATCAGTGGGGAAATCTGACAATGTTGCTAAAACAGTCAAGTCTCTTGGGGATATTATTTTCCATGGGATGAATGTGAGACCTGGTAAACCAATGCTTTTCGGAATGATTGATAATACCCCCATCTTGGGATTTCCTGGATTTGTTACTTCCAGTTTGGTCATGGCAAATCTTCTTCTGCCTATTGTCCTCCCAAAATTAATGGGATTGGATGCTGTATCATTACAATCAAAAATGGTTGAGATTGGAGAGGACATTAAGGGTTTCCCAAATTGGAACCGGATTGTGACGGGAAAGGTCATCGACGGAAAATTTTACATGACATTCAAGACAAGCTCTGCAATTTCATCGTATGTCCAATCCGATGGTTTTATCCATATTAAGCCCAATGAACAAATAGTCCCCAAAGGGAGTTTACGTAAATTTACATATTTTCTTAGTTAGATAACCTTTTCATGGCAAATTTCCATTGAAGACACAAAAGAAATATGAATCATGGTTGATTATATTAAAGCATGCAACTGAACTATATCCGGCTACTAACAGACTGTTTTGATGAAATGGTTGAATTCTATAGAGATACAATGGAACTGGAACCAAAATTTGTCGATAAGGAATCAAAA
>WAKA01000233.1 GCA_015523565.1 Candidatus Heimdallarchaeota archaeon
CTTCGGAACCACGATATGACAGCAGGAACGGCTGGGGCTATGTCACCCTTTCAGCAGTGTACAATCAGGCATACTTTGAGGGATACAACAGCGTCAGCATGTGCAATCCCAATTATTGTTATGCATAGAGGTGAAAATATGAACAAAAGTTATTACTATTTATCAATTATAATGGTCTTTTTTATGGTCATGGCATCATTTGGACAATCACAGGACAAATACGTTTCAATCTACAATGTCCCGCTGAAAAACCAAGAATATCGGGAATTGGTGTACCAGACAGAGGTGCTATATCCAAAAGGATATTGCGGAAACATCCTCATGTTCGTGAAAAATACGAGCAGGTTGCCTCAAGGTGTCACTTGGGATGATTTTGCATTGGTGATTCTCTATGATGAGAAGGCAACTCCTGCCAACAGCATATATGACTACACAAACCGAAAAGACGCGTTGGTCTTTAGACATACATATTTGAACATGACCTATATAGGGACGGAAAATAATTCAGAAACTTGGTTCATTACAACCGACTTGGGAATAAGCGGTCTACCATTTCCCTATTCCCTTTTAAGCAATGGAACTGTTCCGTATTACGGACAATGGAAACAAAGGTATGATCTAGTTGCCAATGGAACTGATGGTGCTTACATCGTAAAACACGCTAAATCTTATCCTCATTGCATTACGGACACGTCAGACATCTCATCAGGGGATTATGACCTTAACAAGGACAATCCCTATGCCTTCAAGATTGTTTTATATTACTTGAAGTCACCAGAAGTGAATTTGAAATTGGAAATTTACCATGATTCTAGTCCAATATTGGTCAGTGATACAAACAAAACTGTTGAGAGCTCTTCTCAGTCAACCCCAACACAAAAAAGTCCTTTTCCATTGGGAATTGGCACAGTAATGGTTGCGGCTATTTTCCTAAAGAGAAGAAAGGATAGACAGTAGTCAAAGTCATTCTTTGTCCACAAATACCTACATTCTATAAAGAGCAAATTGACTGTTTGTTTAATGCATCTTTTACTTCGTTTGAGAATTTTCTGTTCATAAAAAATTTAATAAGGGTTTTTGCACACGATCAGGAATGTACAAAAGAGCTGATACTAAAAATGAAAGAAATCTCTCTGTTAAAGTCAAAGATATGGATTTCTGGGACAGGCACTATTATCTCATATTTTGAAGTCACAGCTTTAATCAAAAAACATACGTACAATATGTGCAATCCCAACTATTGTTTGAGGTGAAAAACATGAACAAAAAGCATTATCTCCTGTCATTGATAATAATATCTATACTTCTAATATCTACATCTGCCAAATCGGATGATGAAGCCATTCGAATATATGATGTTCCGTTGAAAAACCAAGGCTATCAACAGTTGGTTTACCAGACAAGTGCCCTATATTCCCAGCGCTTCTGTGAAAGCATTGTCATCTCTATTGCAAATGCATCGACTTTACCATCGGGTGTCACTTGGGATGATTTCGCATTGGTTGTTCTCTACAATGAAACAGCAGAGCCTGCAAACAGCATTTATGAATATGCGGATCGCCAAGATGCACTGGTGTTCTGGGTTCTGGATGGAATAAATTGGACCTATGAGGGCAGGGACGGACCTGAAACTTTCTTCTTGAGCAGTAAGCTGTATCAGGATATACCATTCCCGTACTCTGTCATGACTAATGGGACAATTCCGTATTACCAACGTTGGAAGCAACAATATGATTATGCGCTCGAAAGAAAAATCTGGCGCAATTTTTATCCCCAGTGCTTGAACATGCCAAATCCATTGCCAGATGACTATTTTGATTTCGAAAGTGACAATCCTTATGCTTTCAAGGTGGTCTTGTATTACCTGAAAACTCCCCCAGTAACTCTGAGAATGTCTATTTTTCATGGGTCAGACACTGTCATTGCATCTTCACAGACCGAATCTTCACAGAATCACTCAACAAGCAGTCCCACATCAACTGCGAGTGTTGACGAGAGCCCAATGGCAATTGGCATTTTGATTTCTTTCTTTGCAATTGTCGGGTATAAAAAGAAACACCTACGATAAGTTGGTTGATTTATTATTAATCAATGTAAATTTATTTATTTTTAATTGATTTTTTAATTGATGCTATCTATTTCTTACAATATTTTTTGTATTAGCTATGCTTTTTCCAAGCCTTTCAAGTCAAAAAGTGATCCCTTTATTTCATCATTCCAGAGTGCCTTGACTTTCATGCCAATCTCGGGTTCTCCGAAAACTC